>JAUSTR010000019.1 GCA_030812955.1 Bacillus alveayuensis | reverse complement strand
AAGAAATAATGTTAGGAATTTTGTCGAAAAATATTTTTTTGACACCCCTGAAACGGCTACAACCGTTGATATATCAACATTTATAGAGGGAGGAACTAAGCATGAGCAAGATCGCTGAGGATTTAACGAAAATTGCAAGAAAATATGAAGGCTTTGAAGTGAAACCGCATCCGCAAAGCAAAAGATTATATCATATCGAATTTGACCAAGGTGTTTTGGAAGCGTTTTTTGAAAAAACAAAAGATATCATTCCACAAAACTTGGAATATGTTCCATACATGAGATTTATCGTGGCAGATTATTTAAAACAGCTTGTTGATCCTGAATTAGCGAATGTTCTTCGTACAATCCTTCATGACCGAAACACTGGAGGATTTACAGTTGGCGTTCAAGCGGCAACAAATAGCACAGATGACTATGTAGTCTTCTCAACAGCTATTACGCATCTTGTTGGAATTCCAAACTTTGACGCTATGTCTGGCAAGTATTATGCAAGATTTACTGTCAAACATACCGATAATAGTGACTCATATCTTCGTCAAGCTTATCGTTTATTTACACTTCATACGGATGGTACATTTGTTGATGAACCAACAGATTGGTTATTAATGATGAAAATGGCGGAAGAAAATGCTGTTGGAGGAGAATCACGTTTACTTCATTTAGATGATTGGGAGGATCTTGATAAATTCCGCAATCATCCGCTTGCTTCTTATAAGTTTACTTATAAGGCACCAGCAAGTAAAAATGTGACAAAAGAAGTACAAAGAGAAACATTTTATGATGTGAACAATAAACCGTGCATTTGCTTTATCGATCAATTTGTTTATCCAGAAACAATTGAGCAAGCTACTTATTTAAAAGAACTATCTGAATCATTGGAAAATGATAAGAGTGTTGTTGAGTTAAAATTACCTGTCGGCGATTTGATTATGATCAACAACACATTCTGGATGCATGGAAGAGCAGCATTTGAAGTAAATCCTGATTTACATCGTGAGCTGCTTCGTCAACGCGGTGTTTTTGCAAAACATTAAAAACATAGGAAGTAAAAAATAGCCCTTCCGCTCCAAAACGAAACAAACCTAGTAGGTAGTGAGAACAAGCTGTTACTGCTTCTTAGGAGAAATTAACAACGATTGTTTGATTGTTAGCAGGGGAACATCAATGGGCTATCGATTCGTATAGCCCATTATAAATGATTAGCAACCTAGTATTATTATGAATGTCATAGTGATGGACGTAAAAAACATTTGATTTATTCGGTACCAATTAAGAATTTCTTTTCCTTGGTGTTCATAATAAAACGATAGACGGGCATGTTGAACCATATACGCAAATTGTTGCAGTTTAAAAGAAGGGTATACGAAGGTAAAATTCCTTTCAAAGATTTCCGAGTTTAGCACAACGGCTACGATTTAACATTGAAAGTGATGAATAAACTGTCCCATTTTACGCCTTCATTATCCCGAATAATTTCTAATATTAACCATGATATCTCCATAATGATCTCTTAATCATATATATATTTTGATAGGAAGTAGAAAGCGCCATTTTTGGAAAATGAACCTGCCATGTACAGTGCGCTTTCTACTTTTCTATATTCGTTCATTCCATTTTATTATAAAATAATGTTATAAGAAAATTTATTCAATCATATTATGCAAGCATGGGGGCACAAATGATGGGAAATTTATTGTTTCTAGCAGGACATGCGCGTCTACCTCAAGGAATGGCGGCAAGAAATGTGTACGAAACATTAACGATTACAGTAGAAATTGACCGAAAATATGGTGTTATTGTCGAAGCATCTTGTACGTTAGCTACTGAACATGGCAGAGAATTTATTGGCAGACTGTTGAAAGGGATCAGCTTAAAAGACGGTCTTGAAGAACCAATCCGAATATTGCAGGAAAACTATAAAGGAAAAGGGGCAAATGCTTTAGTCGCTGCAATGAAAGATTTATATTCTCAATTTGAGCAAATAAAAGATAAATAAATGTTCAGAACCATCGTTTTGATGGTTCGTTTTTTTGTATAGTAAAGAGGTTTACATGAGAAGTATTTTGAGGTCTATTCCTTTTTCTACTAAAATGCAAAAATATTTAACTTTTCAGAAATTATTGACAATTACAACTGATACGTGATAACTTTTATTTGAAAAAGAGGAGGTGAAGACCGTTCGTGTAAGATGAAATCGATATTTGCACGTTATGAACGTTTATGAATGGAATCAATGCCGCATGCAATGTGTTAAGCAACCGAATCTATCCAAAATGAAATCCCTACAAAAAATCCACTCCTAGATTAGTTTTTGATCAATTCTAGCTGTCATCACACGTCATTTCCAGCATATATAGGAATTAAATGAAAGCGATTCCAAAATACGTACGATGAGAATCTAAAAGAAGATCTGATTTGTGCAAAAAATTATAAGCTTTCGAAGAAACATATAGCCCAAGTAGATTTCAATGATCTCAAAATGAGGGGGATGTGAAATGAAAGCAGCGAAAATTATTCAACATAAAAAACCGTTGGAAATTCAAACGGTTTCAGATCCGAAACCGGGATCAGATGATGCGGTCATTAAAGTTGAAGCTTGTGGAGTTTGCCGCAGTGATTGGCATGCTTGGCAGGGAGATTGGTCGTGGATCGGACTGTCTCCAGAATTGCCTATTACACCAGGACATGAATTTGGCGGTGTCGTGGAAGAAGTAGGAGATAATGTGAAGTCATTTCGTCCTGGTGATAGAGTCACTGTTCCGTTTCATTCTGGATGCGGTCGATGTGAATACTGTCAAAAAGGTGTACCAAATTTATGTGAAAATATTCAAATTTACGGACTAGTCTCTGGTCTTGAAGGTGGATATGCTGAGTATGTTCTAGTCCGTCATGCCGACTTTAATCTGATCAGGCTTCCTGATCATGTTGACAGTGTATCAGCCGCAGCATTAGGATGCCGTTTTATGACGGGTTATCACGGTATCGTTAGAGGAAAAGTGGAGCCTGGTGATTGGGTGGCTATACATGGTGCTGGCGGGGTCGGACTTTCTGCTATTCAAGTGGCAAATGCCTTAGGTGCTCAAGTTATAGCTGTTGATATTGATGAAGAAAAGCTTGAAATGGCCAAGCAGGAAGGCGCCATTGCTGTTGTCAATGCAAAGAAAGAAAATGTACCAGAAGCAATTAAAGAAATCACAAAAGGAGGGGCACAAGTCAGCCTAGATGCATTAGGGATAAAGGATACGGTCCTTCAATCAGTGTTGTCTTTAAGAAAAGGGGGAAGACATGTTCAAGTTGGATTAACTACGGCCGAGGAGGGAGGATTTGTTTCGATTCCAGTTGATCTCATTACAGCAAGTGAGATTGAGTTTATTGGAAGCATCGGCAACCCTAATCCTGATTACTACGGCCTTTTAAACTTAGTTTCTGCTGGACGATTAAACCCGAAACGATTAGTTGAACGGGAAATCAACTTAACCGAAGTGAACGAAGTGTTCGACAATATGACCCAATTTAAAACGAAAGGGTTTAACATTATTACATCGTTTTAATCCCTTTTCAAAAGAAATCTCCCACCTATTCGATTTTAGTAGGTGGGAGATATTTATTTCATATATGAAATGAACAAAGAATAACCTGGATGAGAAGGATAATCGAAAATTTTATTACTCTTCGTTAGAACGAACGACGAGTACATCACATTTGGCATAGCGTGTAATGTGTTCTGACACACTACCCATAAGGAGGCGTTCTACTGCATTTAAACCTGTTGCACCACATAAAATTAGATCAGCGTCAAATTTTGGAGCGATATTTTTAGCAATTTTTACTTTTGGAGATCCGTGCTCGAGATGTGTTTTCACATTTGCAACTCCAGCTTCTTTTGCTTGTTTTTCATAACTTTCAAGCAATTCCTTCCCTCTTACTTCCACTTCATCGATAATGCCTGGAGCATATACTGAAACTGAACCGTAGCGATCATCGATTACGTGGGTAATAATTAATGTAGCATTAGATTCTTTAGCTAATGACACTGCTTTTTTAAACGCTTTTTCTGCTTCTTTTGAACCATCGACTGCCACCAAAATGTTTTTATATTGGAGACTCAACGCTATTCCCCCCTAGTTTTAATAAAATTGAAAGAAAATTTTTTCTATTTTAAGAATAACATAAGTCTTTAAAAATAGTGAGATAATTTTTGTCAATTTAATAAAATATTTGTCAAAAAAAGTGTACATGATCACCAGCAAAAAATGATTGAATAAACTTAATAAAATAGTAGAAAATTTTTAAGAAGGACTTTTTGATCTAGAGTTGAATTAAAATAAGAGTAGTGTTCTTTTTCCTTATCAAACTCTCCTCATTTATGATTTTTGTCCTCATAAGTCAATTCCTTAAATTTCTTTCCAATATTATTGATGTGTTATTTTATAATAGAAAAAAACGAATAGAAGTGGTGACAAATGGATCAATCAATTTTAAAGCCGATTGTTGAAGCAACGTATTTGACGACAGAAAATGCCTGGAGATATCGGGCTATTTTACGCTATTTTTATGAGCAGCATGAAAAAATGCGGCAGTATTTATTTCCAGAGGAAGTGTTTGCTCATTTAAAGGAATACGAACCATTTCGAGATTATACGTTGGAAATGCTGACGTCTGATTTGGAACAGCTTGTCAAATGGAAAAACTTAATCGCTCGTCAAGAGACAGGAAAAGTTCGAACGATTGAAGAGTTTAAGAAAAAACGCTTTCGCTACCAATGCAGCCCTTATACAGTTGAAATTGAGAGAATGGTCAACTCGCTTGAGAAAATGGGTGATTCCTTTGGTGGATCCCTTGAAAAAACATTATTTGACCGCCTATATGAATCGATCAAAAAAGTGTTTGAACTTATTAAGCAAAGCAAGCTGCAAATGACAAGCGATGAAGAATGCTACCGTATGTGGGAGGATATTTTCGACTATTTTAAAAAAATAATTCAAAACTCCGCAGACTATATCGCTTATTTAAATAGTGAAAATATTGAAGAACGCATGATGACGGAAGCTTTTCTTGCTTATAAAGATGCTCTCACAAAGTATTTGCGCGATTTTATTATTTCCTTACAAAAAACATCCTTGCAAATTGAATTGTT
This sequence comes from Bacillus alveayuensis, assembly GCA_030812955.1. Taxonomy (GTDB): domain Bacteria; phylum Bacillota; class Bacilli; order Bacillales; family Aeribacillaceae; genus Bacillus_CB; species Bacillus_CB alveayuensis. The sequence goes on along the minus strand of JAUSTR010000019.1, from coordinate 33,055 downwards.
GCTTGAAGATATGACGCCAAACATGGTACAACCATTCGTAACAAAGGTTGTTCATTACAAACAAAATATTCCGAGATTAGAAGATATCGCTCAAACGACGGATGATCTAATCAAAGACCATTTTGAGACCTGGTGGAGTTTAAAAGAATGGTTTTTAGGAAGAAATGGGAATGAAAGCGAGCTTTCCATGCTGCAAAACAAAACGAACGAAACCATTCGGAGAATGACACGATTTGCACAAAGGTTAGGGGAGCGGCATCATAATTTCAGAAGCCGGAAGAAAGATTACCTTCATTTAGCTGAATGGTTTTCCCGGATGGATGATGTAAAAGATGCTCATAAACTGTCTGCAACGGTTTTCGGTGTTTTTCATACAAAACATCTTTTTGCTGATATAAAGTCTACAGAGGATATTTATCGTGACATATGGGAAGAAGCACCGACAGAATTAACCATTAAGCCGCGAGTACGCCACTATCGGGAAAAGACAAAACCATCAGCCTTACAAGATCACAAATTAGAAAAAGAAATGATGATGAATCAATATTTACAGGAAAAAGAAAAAGAACAAGAAATGATTCGCCAATATATGAATGGGAATAAAATTGTGTTTCGCGAATTACCGACCATTGATGCGAATATCCGCAAAACATTGCTCTCATGGCTTGGAAAGGCGATGGCCAATAAAGACTACACAGCGAAAATTGAAACAGGGAAAAAAATTAAAGTGAAAAAAGTGGATGATTCAACGATTACATTACGTAGTGAAGATGGTGTTCTTCAAATGCCGAATTTTGAAATCCATTTTACTTAATAGATACAATTTCCCTTTTTCTGTGGAGGATGAATCATGGAAAGAGAAGCACAATTATTTGATGATAAAGCGAAAGAAGCGTTGGAAATATTATTTGAAAATTTTTGGATTTTACGGGAGGAAGAGTATGAGATTTATCAGATGATTCGCGAGCGTGAACATATTTTGCGCCGCTACATTTCCGAAAAATTCGGTTACCGCCTCATTGTTCACAGGCATTTTATTAAACTTGAAAAAATCCCAGTAGAACCTGAAAGCTGGATGGGAATTCAAAACTTTAAAGAAACGATGGACTATGCGTTATTTTGCTGCCTGCTTGCTTTTTTAGAAAATAAATCCGTTGACGAGCAATTTTTATTATCAGAGCTTTGTGAGGAATTGCAAGGGATGTATCCTGGACCGCTCACCTTAGATTGGACGAATTACGAACATCGAAAATCGTTAATTCGTGTCATGCAAGCAGCTAAAGACTTTCAAATCATTAAAGTCATTGATGGAGAAATCCTTGGATTTCAAATGAATGATGAAGAAGAAGTTTTATATGAAGTACCAATTATTTCTCGCTATTTTATGAGATCTTATCCGAAAGACCTTTTTCAATATCAAACAATGGAAGAAATACTCGAACAAGAATGGCAATCGTCACCATCTGAAATGAGGCGTCATCGTGTGTACCGAAAATTGTTTTTATCACCTGTTACGTACCGAACATCACAGGATGATCCTGATTTTTATTATTTACGAAATTTCCGCAATCGCATTCGAGAAGATATTGAAAAGCATACGGACTTTCAGTTTGAACTCTACAAAAATGCTGCTTTATTAACGTTATCAGAAAGAAGAGCCCGATTTACGTTATTTCCAGATCAAAAAGCCATTATGGACATTTTACTACAGTTTGCCTCTTTGATCAGAGAACAATTGGAAGAATTTGAATGCAATGAATTTGGACAAATGCGTTTGACACAAGCCGATTTCGAGCAGCTAATCAAAAGTTGTAGTGAAAAATATAAGCATGGTTGGAGCAAGACGTATCGGGAAGGGTCCTTAAAGCAAATAGGAAAAGAACTGCTTGAAGTCATGATAGATTGGAAGCTGGCGAGTATCGAAGAGGAGACAGGAATGATTCTTTTATATCCATTACTCGGAAGAACGATCGGGCACTATCCGAAAGATTTTGTTAGGAGTGAAGAAAAGTGACAGCACAAAACCAATGGCAGATGAAACGGGCTGGGGTCGTGAACTTTTGGTACTATGATGAAGAAATTTTTCAATTTGCTGATGGAAAGCTTCTTTTAAGAGGAAGTAATGGTTCAGGAAAGTCGGTGACGATGCAAAGCTTTCTACCCGTTTTATTAGATGGCAAAAAAAGTCCTGACCGCCTTGATCCATTCGGCTCCAAAGCAAGAAAAATGGAAGACTATCTATTAGGGGAAAAAGAAGTGACGGAAAGAGATGAAAGAACTGGATATTTATTTATGGAGTATAAGAGAAAAAACACGGCGCAATATATTACCACCGGGATCGGTCTTCGAGCAAAGCGACACAAAAATATGGATTTTTGGGGATTTGTCATCACAGATAATCGCCGAATTGGCTATGATTTATTTTTATATAAAGAAGAGAAAATCGGTTCATCTAGCCAAAAAGTTCCCTTAACCAAAAAAGAATTGGAATTGAAAATCGGCGAAGGCGGCAGGGTCGTACAATCACAAAAAGAATACATGGAGCTCGTTAATAAGTATATTTTTGGGTTTGAAACACTTGAGGCTTATGATGAATTAATTAAGTTGTTAATCCAGCTTCGCAGTCCAAAGCTTTCAAAAGACTTTAAACCGACTGTTATATATGGTATTCTTGAAAATTCTTTACCAGAATTGTCAGACGATGAGCTTCGTCCACTTTCCGACACCATAGAAAATATGGATCAAACGAAGCAGCAACTCGAACAATTAGAAAGAGATAAACGGGCGCTTGAAAGGTTGTGTGCCCATTATGATGCTTATAACCAATACATGTTGGCGGAAAAAGCAGCGGAATACGTGAAAGCAAGAAAAACTTTGCAAAAAAAGAAGGAAGAAGAAAAAGCACTCCAAGAGACGATCAAGGAATTAAATGAAAAATTTACAGAATGTATAGCTGAACAAAATAAATTAAAAACAGATAAAGAAGTATACACAGAAACGAAAAAGCAGCTGGAAAAGCATGAGGTATTTGATGCAGAGCAAGAAAAATTGTTAACAGAAAAGAAATTAGCCAGCTTAAAAGATGAAGGGAATAAAAAAGAATTTGCACTAAACGTGAAAGAGAAACGTGAAAGACAGCTGAGAGAATCGATCCAAGAACAAATGGATGAGCATCATGAATTCCAGGAGAAAATGAATGAATTATTAGAAGAAATGGAAACCGATGCATTGGAAGCTTCTTTTTCGAATCACGAAATAAATGCCGAAGACTTTAAGCGCCATATGGAAGGGGAATTTGATTTTATTGTTTGGAAAAAGGAAGCAGAAGTTTATGAAGAGAATTTACGAAAGATTTTAGCCAAATGGCAAGAATACAATCGCGAAAAGCAGCGATTTGATGATGCAAGCCGTGAATATGGTGAAGCGCAAAAAAGGCTTGATCAAACGAGATATGAAGAAAGGAAATGGCTTTCATTATTTGAGGAAGAAAAAAATCAACTCCATGAAGCATTCATTCGTTGGGTAAGCGACCATCCGTATTTTGAAATAAGTGAAGATCAAATGCAGCAGACACTTCACCGCATCCAAGACTTATATGAACCTTATGCTTTTGAAGAAGCCAAACATCCCTTTGTCGTAAAATATGAAGAGCTAAAGCAGCAATATGGAACAGAGAAATTACAACAAGCACACCAAATTTCCATTCTTGACAAAGAAATAAAGGAGAAGAAGTTAGAGTTAGAGGAATGGAAACAAAAAAAAGATCCAGAGCCTCCGCGGCATGTTCTGACCATTGAAGCAAGAAAAGAACTGGAGGAAAAAAGGATCCCATTTGTTCCTTTCTATCAAGCGGTTGAATTTCACGATGATGTAAGCGAGGATTTGCGTGAACGAGTGGAATCGGCTCTTTATGCGACGGGGTTGTTGGATGCGTTAATTGTTCCTAATGAGTATGATCATATGGTAACGAAGCATGATAAAATCATTCAAGCAAATCCGGTTCGAAATGATCAACATACATTAGCAGCTTGGTTAAAGCCTGACTTACCGGAAAGTTCCAAGATCTCCAAAGAGGAAGTAGAGAAGGTATTATCGAGCATTGTTGTCGATGGTGAGAAGAAGAATGGTGAAACCGTTGTTTATTCAGATGGGCGATACAAAATTGGCTTAATAGCCGGTCATAGTCCAACAAATGATGCACAGTTTATCGGCAGTCAAGCACGTGAGCGTTATCGAAAGCAAAAAATAGAACAAATTCAAGAGGAATTATCGCTTTTACAGAAAAAACGCGAGGAATGGCAAGAGAAGTATGAACAAACGATGCAAATGATAAATGAAATCGAGGTTTCCTTTACACAATTTCCAACAGAACGAGATGCAAAAGAAGCCTTTTCTAATCTACAAGCGGTTCGCCATCGATTAAAAAATGATGAAGAAGAGGTTCAGAAGCGGAATGAAAAAGTAAAGGAAGCGCATAGACGGTGGGACAAAATTAGATATGAACTAAACGAATGGACAAAAGATATGAACATTGAAGCAAATGAACAAGCCTTTCATTCAGCACATGCTTTTATGCAATCATACTTGAAACAGTTACAGTCTCTTCAAGTCACGTTTACAGCATTTGCTCGAAATCGTACTTATTTACAGTCACAAAAGAAAAATTTAGAAGAAGTAATGGAAGACATCGATAGTTTAAAAGGGGAATTAAATATACTAAAGGATCGAATGGATAAAGAAACCTTAAAGCTTGAACAGCTTCAAAAACGTTTACAAGAACTTGGAGCGGAAGATATACGCCGCCAAATTCAAGAAGTAACCGAAATGCTAGAAAAAATTGAAGAGAGGCTACCGAAATTAGGGGAGTTGGCTGTTTCTTATACAAAAGATCGAGAAACGGCAGAAGAAAAACAGAAAATCATATTAGATGAGTTAACTCACTTAGAGAAACTAGATGCTTGTTGGGAGGAATTGTTCGAAGAGGAAGTAGGGTTGCGCTTCGTGTTAAATGAGGAGGAGGAAGGGGAAAATATTTATGAGCTTGCGAAAAATATTCAGCGTACATATGCTGATTTATTAAAGAAAGAAACGCGAGGGTCGATTTCAGAAAAATTAACGAAATGTTTTTTCCAAGAACAGCAGACGCTTGTCGAATATCGTTTGACAGAAGAGATGTGGGGGAAAACCTTGGATATAGATGAATTTGAAGGGATTTCTGAGGAAATGAGCATGAAATGGAACTCCCTTCACGAAAAGGCACGAAGAACGATTTTACTATTAGAATTTAAAGGGAAACGTGTGAGCCCGTATTATGTTTTAAAAGAGATTGAGCATGATATCATCACACAGCAAGAAGTGTTAAATGAAACAGATCGTGAATTATATGAAGAAATTATTTTAAATAGTGTTGGGAGAATTTTACGTGCCCGTATTCACCGTGCCGAACGATGGGTGAAAAAAATAAACGATTTGATGGAAAAGCGAGATACTTCTTCAGGTTTGACGTTTTCGATTAAATGGCGTCCGAAAACAGCAGAAGTAGAAGAAGAAATGGACACAAAAGATTTAGTCGATTTATTGAGATCAGATCCGAGATTGTTAAAAGAAGAGGACATGAAAAGGATAACGAATCATTTCCGCTCGAAAATTACGAGAGCAAGAGAGTTATCTTTATCAGAAGGGTACGGAGCGACTTTGCATCAAGTCATTAAAGAAATATTAGATTATCGGAAATGGTTTGCGTTTACCCTTTATTATAAAAGGGAAGGAGAGCCGAAGAGAGAATTAACGAATCATGTCTTTTTCACGTTCAGCGGCGGGGAGAAGGCAATGGCCATGTACATCCCGTTGTTTTCAGCTGCCTATTCTCGCTATCAAGAAGCAAGTCTAGATGCTCCATATATTATTTCGCTCGATGAAGCGTTTGCTGGAGTGGATGAAAACAATATTCGTGATATGTTTGAATTAGTGGAAGAGCTTGGTTTTAATTATATCATGAATTCCCAAGCGCTATGGGGAGATTATGACACGGTTTCAAGCTTGTCTATTTGCGAGCTTGTTCGTCCGAAAAACGCTCCATTTGTTACGGTGATTCGTTATTTTTGGAACGGTTCGCAACGAAAGCTATTAATGGATGAATGGGAAGAAGAGGCGATGAAAGTTTGACACAACTACACGAATTTGTCACCTATTTAAAAGAGGAGTCTGGTTTCGACCGGCTCCTTCCGAAACTCATTGAACGTTATCGCCAATTAGGCCGGATTGGGGGAAGCGTGAAGCTCACCCATTTACAACCAAATGAAAAAATGGCTTTTACGACCTTTTTTCGAAAAGACTATACCCATCAATCTTCTGCAACGATTTCATTTGCTCTTTTTGAAAAAGCATTATCTAAAACAAAATATGCTCACCTTGAGATAAAAGATATTCTCGAAGCGTATGCAGGAGAAAAGCTTGTAACGAAAGTGGAGGAAAAAGAACAATACGAATTACAAAAAGAAGCATTTTTTCAACAATTAATCGATGAAAATCCCCATGCATCTCGTTGGCTCCATTTTGTCAAAAATAAAGGAAGGGGAACGCGATTTCTCCATTCCTTATATGATGAAAATTGCCAGTTATTAAGAGCGATTCTTCAACATGTTTGCCAAGCGCTCAAAAAATTACCAAGCGGAAACCGTTTTGAACGGTTGCCGTTTTTTGCTCAAAAAATCACGAAAAATCCCCATGCATTTGACCTTGATGGTGAACAAGGAAAAGCATTATTGCATGCATTACAGTTTCATTTATACGAAAAAGGGGAAATCTCGTTTATTTACAGCCAATTAACATCAGAAGAAGCAAATGACATTTTACAATCGTTTCATCTTTTACGTGATGATTTATTAAATTTTGTGACTTGTATCGGGCTTATAGGAACGACGAAGAAAGGGGATTATGAGCTATTTCAAGCCGCAAATCGCGAACAAGCTGCCCTAAATTTACCTTTAAGAGAAGTCGTAAAGCTAACCACTTGTCGTCCGATTATGGGAAATGCCGTTTTTATTGTGGAAAATTCCGGTGTTTGTTCAACAATTTTAGATCGTTGGCCATTTCCAGAGCCACCTCCACTTATTTGTACACATGGACAATTTAAATTAGCTGCTTTATTATTAATTGATCTTTTGGTGAAAGAAAATGTAACCATATATTATTCCGGCGATTTTGATGGAGAAGGCTTGCAAATGGCACAGCGGCTAAAAAAACGATCACCCGAACATGTGAAGCTTTGGCGCTACAGCTTAAAAGACTATCAACATTGTATATCCAATAAAGATTTAGAGAACGAACGCCTCTCCCGCCTCAATATGATTGATCTTCCCGAGCTAATGGAAGTAAAAGAAGAGATGATCAATCAGAAAAAAGCCGGATACCAAGAAGAATTAATAGACGAACTAATTCATGATATGAAAATCATTTGTTAAAAAAATCGAAGGGCCATAAAAACCCTTCGTTTTAAATAGTTACCCTCTTATCAAATTAATAAATACGATGATAATTCCAATCGGGACGATCCACTTCATAAGCCATCTCCATGCTGAGTAGAGAGCATTAGGGAAGTTCCCAGCAAGTAAAAATTCTTGTTTCACAAGTTCTTTATCCATTTTGTGGACGATAAATAAGCTAATGAATAAGCATCCGATTGGAAGAAGAATGTTGCTGACGAGATAATCTGTCGCATCAAAGACTGTTTTGCCGAAAATTTGAAAATCAGCGAGTGCACTAAATGATAAGGCAGCAGGAATTCCGGCAATAAAAACAATTAATCCAGATGTTAAAGAGACAGCTTTTCTGGAACGTGTTCCCTTTGCTGTAAAAGCGGACACGATAATTTCCAGTAAGCTAAATGAACTCGTTAATGTAGCGAATAAAAACAGTAATAGGAACAAGCTTAAAAAGAGTTCACCAAACGGCATTTGTGAAAAAACGGTTGGCAGTACGATGAATAATAGTCCAGGTCCTTCGGCTGGCTCTAGTCCGAATGAAAATACGGCTGGGAAAATCGCAAGACCAGCTAACATGGAAACGAAAATATTCATCAGCGCTACCCAGCTTGCTGATGATGGCAGGCTGACATTTTGATCTAAATAAGAGCTGTACGTAACCATACACGAAAATCCAACGGCTAAGGCGAAAAAGGATTGTCCTAATGCATATAAAATGGCCTCGCTTGTTATATTTTCAAAGTTTGGTGTTAGGAAAAAGCGAACACCTTCCATCGCTCCTTCTAATGTAAGTGAACGGACAACGAGAATGATAAAAAAGATGAATAATAACGGCATTAAATATTTATTCGCTTTTTCAATACCATTTTGAATCCCAAATGATAACACAATTACATTAATGAGTAAAAAGAGAGCAAGACCGAGAAGCGTAATCATAGGATTTGAAATGATACTACCGAATAAGTCAGGGTAATTTGTGGCATCGGTAATGAGCATCCCTGGTACAGATAAAGCGGAATAAATGAGAACCCAGCCACCAGCAACGCTATAAAATGATAAAAGAAGGAAGCAGCCAATCACACCTAAACGGCCAACCCATACCCAATTCGTGTTCGGAGCAAGCTTTCGATAAGCACTGATCGCTTCTTTTCCAGCCCCGCGGCCAATAATAAATTCAGAGATCAACATCGGAAGACCTATTAATAGCGTGAATGCAATAAAAATTAAAAAGAAAGCTCCACCGCCACTCATCCCCGTTACGTATGGGAACTTCCATATTGCACCTAGTCCAATAGCGGCACCTGCTGAAGAAAGAATAAATCCTAATTTAGAAGACCATTGTTCTTTTCTCCCATCCATATTTTTCAAACTCCTTTACAGTTGAGATCATTTTTATTATCTCGCTCCTTCTCGTATCAGTAGATTATAAACGAAAGAACGGGATGTGTACCATTAGCCATTCTAGCAAGATTGCATGACAATGATAAACAATAAACAAGACGTTTGCAAAAAATACGTTTAAATTTAGGGATAAATCGACCTATACATGAGTACGACCTTGTTGCATTGGAATAGTTAATAAAAATATGAAGATTCAAAAATTTTCATACAATCCTTGATAAAGATCGTAACATTTCTTAGAACCGACTGAGTGTCATGGCAGCTCTAAGAGTTTTTATAGGCAGAGAAGGCAGGTGAAAAAAGCCTTCTCATATGCTTAAAGTTTTGTCCGAATGTTCCACAATTCAGGGAAGAAGCAGTGATCAAGCACCTTTTTTAAATATCCAACACCAGATGAGCCTCCTGTTCCCATTTTGTGGCCGATAATGCGTTCAACCGTTTTCATGTGGCGGAAGCGCCATTGTTGAATCCAATCTTCAATATCGATAAGTTTTTCCGCGAGCTGATATAAATTCCAATATTTTTCAACCTCTTGGTATACAGAAAGCCATGCATGTTCAACGGATGAATCTCCTTTATAAGGCTTGGAGTAATCACGCTCTAAAAGATCTGGATTAATATCGAAGCCTGCTTTTGCTAATTGTTGAATCGCTACATCATAAAGGCTTGGCGCTTGATAGGCTTCCTGCAGCTCTTTTAATAAATCGGGATCTTTTTTATAAATTTTTAATATATGGTCAGATTTATAGCCTAATGCAAATTCAATCATGCGGTATTGATAGGACTGAAATCCGGATGCTTGTCCGAGTTTATCGCGAAACTCCATGTATTCTGAAGGAGTTAACGTTGATAACACATCCCATGCATAAATAATTTGCGACTGGATTTTAGAAACTCGAGCTAACATTTTAAACGCTGGATCGAGATGATCTTGTTCGATATGCCAAATAGAAGCCCGAATTTCGTGAAGAATAAGCTTCATCCATAATTCGCTCACTTGATGAATGATAATAAAAAGCATTTCATCATGGTGATCGGATAACCGATGCTGACTCGATAAAATTTGATCAAGCTGTAAGTATTCACCATAAGTCATGCGATTTTTAAAATCAGTATGAATGCTTCGTTCTTTTTCCATTTCTGATAGGTGCTTCTTCATTTACATCCCCTCCGAATTTATACGTTTCACGACTGCTCGAACTGGACTCCCATCTGCTCCCATGATTGGAAGCGGTAGAGCAATCAGTTCATAATCTCCTGGTTCAATATGGCGGAGAACGATATTTTCTAAAATCATTATTCCGTGTTGATAAAGTGCATGATGTGCCACCATTTCCTTGCTATCAAGCGGATCAACAGAAGGTATATCGACACCGACAAGCTTAATTCCGCATTTTTGTAAAAAGGGAGCAAGATCCGGCAAAAGATACGGAATGTTGATCGGGAATTGATTAGGATTATTTTCTGGTGAAGTGCGCAACAGCAAATGATCGACCCCATTTAAGTCCACATCATGAAGCTCTTTTGCGCCAATTTTTTCATAGTGAGACACATCAACCATTTTCGCTTTACCGATAAAAAGATTGACATCTAAATCATGAATTTTCTCCCCGTGATTAATAAAGTGAAATGGAGCGTCAACATGTGTACCAGTATGCAGGCTTGTTATGATTTTCCCAATATTGACAGAGCCTGTTCGAGATTTCGAAAAAGAAATTTCATAGGAAAATGGTGTATCTCCTGGCCAGTGGGCAATGCCATTATGAAGCGGTTGTGAAATGTCGATCCACTTCGTCATGCGACCACTTCCCGTTTGTTTTCATATTTTTTATACTGTTCGTTTTTCATAATGTCTTTTAAAATTTGTACTGTTCGCCAAACTTCTTCAAACGTGTTGTAAAGGGCAACTGGTGCAAGACGAATGCCGTTTGGTGCTCGAAAATCAGGAATGACTCCTGCATCTTTTAATGCTTTACAGATGCGGGCTGCTTCTTGATGCTCTAAAAAGATATGACCGCCTCGTTTTTCGTCTTCAAGTGGGTTTCCGAACGTAAATCCGTATTCATTTAATTCCTGTTTGATTAAATCGATCATAAATTGTGTTAATTGTAGTGATTTTTTACGAATTTTTTCGATCCCAGCTTCTTCGAAAATTTCCAAGGAGCCGATTAAAGGTGCGACACTTAAAATGTGCGGTGTACCGATTTGATAAGCTCCGGCATCAAGCGCAGGGGTTAATGTATGCTCCATATCAAATTGTTTTTCTTTATGAGAGCTAAACCAACCGGCAAGTCCAGGTGTTTTTCCAAAATGCTTTTCATTAACATAAAGTGCTGCAACACTGCCTGGTCCTCCATTTAAATGCTTATAAGTACACCAAAACGCAAAATCAACATCCCATTCATCTAATGCATGTGGAATGGAACCGATGGAATGGCATAAATCAAAACCGATGAGAATATTCCGCTTATGTGCTTCTTCAGTTAAGCGCTTCATATTTAATATTTGTCCACTTCTGTATAAAACACTAGGTAAAACAATTAAGGCTACCTCATCTGTCATCTGTTCGATGATGTCATCTTCACACAGTGTGTTGCCGTCTAAGCTCTTTACGCGAATTAAATGTTCAGAAGGATCATAGCCTTTTAGCTTTAATTGGCTCTGCAAGACATAAATGTCTGAAGGGAAGTTCAGTTCATCTGCTAATATTTTTGTTTTCTTCCCTTCAGGTTGATAAAATGTTGATACTAATTGATGCATATTAACAGTTGTGGAACCGCTTACAATTACTTCATTAGGCTTTGCACCGACTAATGGAGCCATTTTACTTCCTAATGTTTCGGATAAATAAAACCAAGGATACTCGCCAGATGTCCAGCCGTCAATTCCATATTTTTTCCAAGATTCTAAGATCGAAAGAAGAGATTTTTCAGCACGTTTGGACAATAAGCCGAGCGAATTTCCGTCAAGATAAACAACATCTTCTTGAACATAAAACTCGTCTCGAAATGATTGAAGATCATCTTCCTTGTCTAATTGTTGGGCGTATTCACGTGTTAAGGTCATCAAATCACTCCAAGCACAAAATTTTCATTCTTTTTCTAATAATTTAAATATAAGGTTTAATTGACATGATGTCAATGATATAATATCAGTAAAAAACAGGAAAGTGCTATAATAATACATAAATGCACAAGTGTTGATTATCCATTATTTTACTTAAAATACAGAATCGTATGGCAGAAAAGCTAGAAATAGAGCTATCTCAACTGGTTATTATTGGTTAATCAACACGCCTGACATAAATGATTTGTTTGAAAGGGTAGAGGGAAGATGAAACAAAAGGATAGCCATCTTTCAAATAGACAAAAGCAAGCGTTGCAAACAAGACAGCGGCTACTAGATGCGGGACTAGCCGTTTTCTTAGAAAATGGATTTCAAAAGGCAACCATTTCGCAAATTATTAAAAAAGCGAAAACAGGTTATGGAACAGCCTATGTTTACTTTCAAAATAAAGATGAACTTTTTATTGAGTTAATGGAAGATGTGATGAATCGGTTTTATGAGGTGGCCGAGCTTTCATTTGAACCAAAATCAAAGTCGGAAGCTTATGAAATGATTGAACATCAAGTTCGCCTTTTTTTAAAGCTTGCCATCCAAGAACGTGAAATCATGAAAGTGGTGAAGGAGGCCATCGGGTTATCTGTAGCCGTAAATGATAAGTGGCTTGAAATCCGGGAGAAATTTATTAAGCGAATCACTGTGGATGTTCGCTATTCACAGCAAAATGGTTTAGCCAAACCGACTTTAAATGCTGCTGTCATAGCAAGAGCTTGGTATTATGCAAACGAAATGTTTATGTGGGAAATCGTTGAAAAAGATATCACTTCTATTGAAGACATTGTTAGCAATTTAACAAAAATGTATACAGGGGGATTGTATTTATAAATGGGTGTCCATTTTAATTTCGCGTGTTTCAAGGACAATTTCCACTGCAAAATCACGGCCATTATTGTCCATAGGCCTCTCGATCATGTATGTGACTTACTTTAAAGTATTTTATTTTCTAAAATGATGATCATGTTCCATGAACACAATGGCAAAAAAATAGGACAATTTCTTTATGAAATTAAGCATTTTTTCGTCCGATATAAATGATGAAGAGTCATTTTTCTTAATAAATAGATTATTGGGGTGGAAAATGGTGATGAGATATTTTCGGTTTGTTTTAGCCATGAGTGTTACAGTAGCTCTTATATCTTTTAACATCGGATTAACTCATTCATATGCTGAAGAGGCAAATAGCGAATCAGATGGCGCAGAACAAGTTGATCAAGAAATATTAAATGAAAGCTTACAAGAATCGGACACATCAAATGAGCTGGAAACAGATGTGAGTGTAGAAAACGATGGTGAAAAGGCTAAAGATCAAACAGAGGCGTCTAATGAGGAGGAACAAATAAAAGAGGGACTAAAAGCAGATGAAAAAGATCAAAATGAAAGCAAGGAAGAAGAGAGTTCTCTGAATGAACCATCTTTAGTTCCAGGAGATTTCTTTTACTTCATGAAAAGATTAACAGAACAAATTCGCCTAGCTTTTACCTTTCATGATATAGAAAAAGCAAAGCTGATCGCAGAGTTAGCAGAAGAAAGGATCCGTGAAGCAGCAGCTCTTTTGAATGAAGGGAAAGAAAAGCTTGCAAAGGAAACGCTCGAGAAGGCTATTGAACAGCAAGAATTGGCAATTGATTTGAACGAGGAAGCTGATCAAACAGATGAAGAAGAGAAAAATATTGACCAAACGAATGAACTCAATTTAAAAATTTCCCAAAATATTGCATCATTAGAAAGTGTATTAAACAAAATTGAAAACGAAACAGCGAAAGAAGTGATAATGGAAAATATTGTTAAATTAACAAATAAGCTTGAAAAGAAAGTGGCAAAATACAATGAACGTATCGTGAAAAAATATGAAGCAAAACGTGCTCAAATTGAGAAAAAGCTTGCGGAAGGAGAAATATCCCGAGAAGAAGCGGAGCAAGAACTTAAAAAACTGGAAGATGAGCTGATACAAAAGCAAGAAAAAATACGCAGCAAAATAAATCAATATTTAATAAAATTTTCTAAAGAGACTCAGCCATTATTGACCGAAGTGAACATGAAAGATGAAGGGAAAAGGGAAGAAATAGAGGAAGAGGAAACACGTGACCAAATAGAAGAAGTGGAAGAAAACAATCGTGAACAAATCGAGGAAGAAAAAGAGAAGATTAAGGAAGAAAATGGAAAATTAGAAGAAAAGAGTCGTGAGAAAATAGCAGAAAGGGAAGAAATACGTAATGAAATACTAAAAGTTGGAAAAGAAGCTCAACGCGAAAGTGTAGAGGAAGCAAACGAGAAACGCCGTGAGAAAGAAGAACAAGAAGGCACGCAGCAAGAAATAGTAAAAAAGGTACAGGAGAATGAGCGTGAAAAACATAAAGAAACGAAAAAGATGCGTGATGAAAAAGTAAAAGAGGCAAAAGAAAAACGCGATGAGAAGGTAGAGAAAGCAAAAGAGAAATATCAGGAATATCAACGTGAACAAATAGAAGAAACAAAAGGAGAAAACCGCGAAGAATCAGAAGAAACGAATGAAAAGCATGATGAAGAATAAGATTTAAAGATCGATTCAGCGTCTTGAATTTACGATGATCGTAGAGTTTACAGCAAATGAACAACGACATTTCGTTTCTGTTCTTAAGACTCAAATGAAAAAACTTTTCCCTCAATCAAGAGGAAATTTTTTGTGAAATTTTTCTAATGACAATCTTTCTATGCATCCTGTTTTAAGGCATATTTTGATGGGCAGATTTTTTTCATTCCAGAAATATTAAATAACACGTTTAGCCCCAATAAAGGCTTTTTTCCAATAATCGGTGAAGGTGGAGACCTTCACTTTTTTGCCTTTTGGGTACGTATGAAGCATTTTTCCATCTCCTATATAAATGGCAACATGTCCGATTCGTTCGATTCCATGCTTTTGTTTACGTTTTTTTGTAGTAAAAAATAACAAATCTCCTAGTTCAATTTGATCAAGGGGAATAAAAGTTCCCATTTGAAATTGTTGACGCGAATTTCTTGGTAAGCGTATGCCATTTACCTTAAATACATATTGTGTAAAGGAACTACAATCAAATGTTTCCGTTTGATTAGGCTTTGCATTAAAATCGTAAGGTGTCCCTAGAAAGGAAAGCCCTGTTGAAACGATTCTATTTTTTAGCATCTATTTTCACCGCCAAAGCTGTTTTACAATAGTTAATGAAGCTTTTTCAAGAAACGCTTGGACAAACATCTGATATACTATGAAATTAGAAAACTTTAGAGAAAAGGCAGGACGAAAAAGATGAGCATTTTATTAGTCGAGCGTTTATATAAAACGTATGGGGAAAAGGTATTATTCGATCATATTTCTTTTTCGATTGCTGAAAAGGAACGCATTGGGCTAATCGGAACAAATGGAACTGGGAAATCCTCCTTGTTAAAGGTTATTGCTGGGGTCGAATCAGCAGATGACGGAGGGATCACTCGTTCTAATCAAATGCGTATTGAATATTTAGCACAAGAACCTGAATTAGATCCGAATTTAACCGTGCTTGATACGATTTATGATGGGAACTCAGATATAATGAAAGCGATGCGAGATTATGAATGGGCCCTTTCAGAATTGGGACGAGACCCTGAAAATGCGAAGAAACAGGAGCGTTTATTTCAACAGCAGCAACGAATGGAACAATTAAGTGCATGGGAAGCGAATACAGTTGCGAAAACGGTGCTATCACGATTAGGAATTACCGATTATTCTCAAAAGGTTCAGCATTTATCTGGAGGGCAGAAAAAGAGAGTAGCGATTGCTCGTGCGTTAATTCAACCAGCTGATTTACTCATTTTAGATGAGCCAACAAACCATTTAGATAATGAAACGATTGAATGGCTAGAAGGATATTTAGCTCAATACAAAGGAGCCATTTTAATGGTGACACACGATCGCTACTTTTTAAATCGTGTCACTAACCGTATTTTTGAACTAGATAAAGGAAAACTTTATACGTATGAAGGAAACTATGAAACATTCCTTGAGAAAAAAGCAGAACGAGAAGCTTTAGCGGTTCAAAATGAAATGAAGCGGCAAAAAATTTTGCAGAGGGAGCTAGCATGGCTTCGCAGGGGGGCAAAAGCACGTACGACAAAGCAAAAAGCAAGAATTGATCGGATTGAGAAACTGCAAGAACAAACGTTTACAACTCAACAAGGAGAGCTCGATTTTGCCATTGGCACAAAACGACTCGGGAAAAAAGTGATTGAAGTAAAGGGGATTTCCAAATCGTTTGCTGGTAAGAAGCTTGTTGAAAACTTTAACTATTTATTGACACCAGGTGAGCGTTTAGGAATCATTGGTCCAAACGGAAGCGGCAAGTCAACTTTATTAAATATGTTAGCGGGCCGTATGAAGCCGGATTCAGGAACGATTGAGATCGGAGAAACCGTAAAAATCGGCTATTACACACAAGATCATGAGGAAATGGATGAAAACTTACGCGTTGTTGAATATATTAAAGAAGTTGCAGAGGTTGTGAAAACCGTTGATGGTCAAATCATAACAGCTGAACAAATGTTAGAACGCTTTTTATTTCCGAGATCTCATCAATGGACATATATCCATCGATTATCGGGTGGGGAAAGAAGACGTCTTTATTTGTTGCGTGTATTAATGGAAGAACCGAATGTGTTATTTTTAGATGAGCCAACGAATGATTTAGATACAGAAACGCTAGGTGTTTTAGAAGACTACCTTGAACAGTTTCCTGGCGTAGTGATGACAGTTTCCCACGATCGCTACTTTTTAGATCGTGTTGTCGATCATTTACTTGTTTTTGAAGGAAATGGAGTCATCTCTCGTTTCCAAGGAAGTTATTCCGACTACTTAGAAATGAAAAAACAACAAGAACAACAGAAAGAAAAAACAGAAAAAAAGCCAACCCAAAAGAAAGAGCGTCGCAAAAAATTATCGTATAAAGAACAAAAAGAATGGGAAACAATCGAAGAACGCATTGCTGAACTAGAAGACAAAAAGAAACAACTAGAACAAGAAATTGCTGAAGCAGGTAGTGATTTCGACCGAATTCAAACGTTATATGAAGAGCAACAAGCGGTTGAAGAAGAATTAGAAAAAGCAATTGAAAGATGGACGGAGCTTTCAATCTTAGTAGAGGAGATGGAAGGATAGAATTTATTGTCGTCGACCTTCAGGTAGCGTCAAAACCCCTGAGGATCGACGACATTTTTTATTTTTAGAGGAAAATGAAGAAAATGAAAGAAATTGGGAGAAAACATATGATATTATAAAAATTAGCTCTATTTTTAACTATTGATCTTTCATTAAATTCGTTACATTTGTAATGTTTAATTTGTCTTTAGCTGTTTTAGTTAAGTTTTTTCCTTTCTCTAATTCTATTTTTCGAAATTTAATCTGTGCTGGATTCAATCCATTGCCAAGTGATCCATATACATTTCCTTGCTTCGGCTCAATTAGTTTCCTTTGTTGAAAATACACACGTGGAGTTTTCCATAAGGCTACTATTGCTTTTCCCATAGGCATTTCATGGTATCGTTCCGGCCACATTTCTTTAATATGTTTTTTTACTAATGGATAATATTTCGGACTCATACTTGGAAATAAATGATGCTCGGTATGATACGAAAAATTAAAATGTAAAACATCTACCCACTTTGGCACTGTTACCGAAAGGCTGTTCGCTAATGGATCATTTACAGGTACGAGCGGATTCAATCGGTGATTCGTTGAAATGTAGCTCATAACAATGAAATTCCCGATTAGTAACGGGAGTAAAAAGGCAAAAAACCATTTTTCAAATCCGATCACAACAAGCAAAGTTATCCATGTTGCCCATGGCATGATAAATTGTCCTAAAACAACCTTTCTGTTTTTCGGATGAAAATCTTTTAAAAAATGAATTAGCATTTTAATGGAATGGATCGTAAAGGTAACTGAAAGACCACAAAAAGCAAAAAATGCACGTATTTGAAACGGAATTTTATAAATCCAGCGTAAAAATCGACTTTTCGTAAGCTTTTCTAAAGTTGGCCACGCATCAGGGTCTAACTCTTCATCTTGGGTGTGTACATGATGATTGACGTTATGCCATTTTATCCAAAGCTTTGGTCCTGTGCATAATGGAAAAAATGCAATCCCACCTAGTAAATCTCTTAACCAAGATTTTCGTACGACGGTCCCGTGCAATATTTCATGCCCTAAAAAACCTAATCCTGCAAAACTAGTCCCTAAAATGATGGAAATCATGAAATACCAAAAAGGGTGGAGATCGAACAAACCTATTGTGAGGAAACCGGCGAAGGTTACAAGTAAATAGGCGAGACCACCAAATAGACGAGAAGGGACGGGCTTAAATGCTTCCTTTGGCAAAAGTGGAGAAATTTGCTTGGCATACCATCCGAACGTTTGAAATTCTTTCATTCACTAACTCCTCTCAAATAAGCCCAATATCTATATTAGCGATGATAAATGAAATTTTTTCGTATCAAGTTTATCATTGGTTGCTAGTACAAATATGGGAGAAATCATTTAAAGAGCAAAAACGACTTGTTTTCCAAAAAATTCCGAACAAAAAACAACGTCGTTTATTTTTATTTTGCTCTTTCCCATCGTAACAGACAAAAGATTGCACTGTCAATTTAAAATTAGAACCTGGTACTAAAATATGGTTTAATTCTAATGTAGAATAACTGTTTATTCTCTTTGTTTTACGAAAGGCTCTTTTCTAAAAGATTGTTGCTTTACAACCATAGCTTTTCGACTGTCCAGGCAAGCGACATGCTTGCCGACTCTGGCAGAAAAGCTAGAAATAGAGCCATCTCAACAGGTTATTATTGGTTAATCAACACGCCTTATTATAGTAATTCAAATGTCTTTGCTTAAATAACATGCTCGGACGGTGCCCAACTGCACCGCCTGCTTCACTGTTCATAAAAAAAAATCGCTTTCGTGAACTCGGTAAAGTCGATTAGATGGTGATCAAGTATTTTTTGCAAAATTGTCAAATTGATCTCCTGGTAGTCGTGAACGGCGATATTTCTAAATCCGACCATCGCTTTCATTTTTTGTGAAAGAAAAGGAGTGATGATGCCGTGCTGTTCTAAAAGAGAAAAAGCGTCTCGACTATTTTGGGGGAGGCCTAACTTTTTCTGTGCGACCATGTGCATCGCCAGGTCGATGCTTGCTTCACATGCTCGTTGGAGATTTAAGATAATGGAGTCTTGCTTCGTGTAGTTTTCTAAATTTTTCGGGTTGTTTTCATATTCTTCGTGAATGCGCTTTATGCACCGCTCGATCACGCTCATTTTATTTAAAATGACATCATTTTTCATAAATCGACCCGCTTTCATTAATGTTTCGCAAGATTTCCGTGCGTTCTTCATTCAATTTTGCATACATCTTCAAGGCTCTCCATTCATATTCTGCTTTTTTCTGTTCATTTGTACAATAGATGACTTTGCCGTTACTGACCACTTGCGCCTGAAACACAGTGCTTGCTTGTTTGAGGTCCACAAGATCGACGTCCCGGTGCAGTCTGGATGCCACTTTTTGCGCAACCATAAATCGTTCATAATGATCCAACTGTTTTTGGTCGCTGAGAAAAGCGATATCAATGTCGCTGTCTTGATGAACATGTCCTGCAACCGTTGATCCAAACAAATAAATCAAATATGGGGACACCGTTTCGGTCAACACTTCAATAATGATTGGCTCGATCTGTTCAGTCAATACCGTCCCTCCTTTTCTTCACCCCAATCCGGACCATTTTCTTTCATTATATTACTTTTTATTTCCTGCCTCAAACTTTGCGTAAAACTAGATTGAGTGTCAAGTATTTGTAGGAATTTTTTCCTCTCCCCAGAAAAGAAAGCGATTTCATTATGTTTGGGTACTTAAGCTACCGCTCTTTCGTTTGGTGGCCCCATCATTTGGTGAGTGATCAGTCCATCGCTCACCAAATGATGGGGTTAAATTTTGCCCACAAAAATTTTACTCATACAAGTAATAATATTTCTTGTATACAGGTAATAATTAATTAAAAAATAATGTTAAAAAATATAACATATTCATTGAATATATAATTACATATATTATAATTCAAAGTAAATAAACAATCTCCCCCTAAAAAATCAAAGTGATCTGTCATTCTCATTCCTTATTTACCTAAAAAGAAAATGGAGTAATTATCCATTGTTTATCTGGAAACCGAACAAATGAATATTGTTTCCCGAAAATAAGTGGGAAAGAAAAGCTGTCTAGGGTTCCGTTGCTGGCAGGCTGTATCACTGCCGGTAAGTCTGGTCCGAGAGAGAGCGTATAGAAGCTGCGTTTGATTGCAACTTCTATATACACGGAAGGATAAAAGCCTGGGAGATTTCCCCAAGCTTTTATTTTTTTACAACGATCATTAAGAAAAGTCTCAAGGGGGGTATTTTGGATGACTAAAATTTTCAGCAAAACGATCGTACCTGGAGGAAAATCAAGCTGTGACATTACGACCGATCACAAGTGAACGAGTATGTAAGTTTGGAGGTTTCTTACCTATGTGGAATTGAAACCGAATGAATAATTATTTGTAGCAGTTGCAATTGATTGGAAGTTTGATAAAAGCAATCGGTACTAAAATGCATGCCATCGGACTATGCGGAAATAGTAGGAGTTTGTCCGTTAACATGTTCACTGTATCAAAAGAGATGGCTTACACATTTAAAAAATGAACTCGGGGTATCCCAAGGAGAAACCCCGAGTTTTTAATTGTTCAATCTGTTTAACTCCTCATCAGTAAAAGCACGGGAACGGATGATAAAACGAACGCCAAGAGGGATTTCTAAAGAAAATGAAGCACCGCGTCCTTCTGTGACATCAACGATAATTTGCGTGTGTTTCCAGTACTCATATTGCGCTTTTGACATGTAAAAGGGACACTGTTCTATCGTTCCTAACAAAACATCATTTTTTCCGACGCGAAACTGTCCTTGTCGATAGCACATGGGGGATGAACCGTCACAGCATCCCCCGCTCTGATGAAACATCAGATCTCCGTGTTGTTCTTTAAGCTTACGAATTAGATCCACCGCTTTTTCTGTGACCAATACCCGCTCGACTTTTTTCATTTTCTCACCTCCTAATGGTGATTCGTATTGTCAAAAGTTTTTTAATAAAAACCTGTAAAACTCTTGGTATTAATGGACATGTGGGTAAAAAGCGTTCTCCCCCCCTCAGAAGAGGAATTCTGACTGCATTTTCCCACCGAGGCTTTACATTGAGTGACGAGCATGATAGGCTATAAAGCCTTACGCAACAAGGATTGGCTGCGTCTTTGCGTAAAGAATCATGCTCGTGGAGGCTCAATGTCAAGCCTTCAATATTCGAAGAGTTTTCATATTTCTTTTGACACTACCTGGTGATTGGAACGTTTAGAAAAAGCCCATCGCTTTTTTATCATAGGAAATCAAAATATTTTTCGTTTGTCTGTAATAGTCGAGCATCATTTTATGGTTTTCCCGTCCAATTCCTGATTGCTTATATCCGCCGAATGCGGCGTGGGCTGGATACAGGTGGTAGCAGTTCACCCACACCCGTCCTGCTTCAATTTTGCGTGCGATTTGATACGCTTGATGGGCGTCTCTCGTCCAAAGCCCAGAGCCAAGGCCGTAAAGGGTGTCGTTGGCAATTTCGATTAAATCGTTTTCATCTTTAAAGGTGGTCACGGAAACGACAGGACCGAAGATTTCCTCTTGGAAGATTCTCATGCGGTTATTTCCAGCAAAAACTGTGGGCTCGATATAAAAACCATCCGGGTATTGCGGGTTTGTATACGCTTTCCCCCCGGTCAACAGTTGCGCACCTTCTTGTTTTCCAATATCAATATAGCTGAGAATCTTTTTAAGCTGATCGTTAGAGGCTTGAGCTCCCATCATCGTTTCAGGATCAAGGGGATCGCCGAGCTTGATTTTTTTCACCCGTTCAAGGGCCCGTTCCATAAACGCATCGTAAATGGATTCTTGGATTAACGCTCGGGAAGGACAAGTACACACTTCCCCTTGATTGAGGGCAAATAACGTAAATCCTTCCAACGCTTTGTCGAAAAATTCATCGTCTGCTTTCATGACGCTTTCGGTGAAAATATTCGGTGATTTTCCGCCAAGCTCTAATGTCACAGGCACGATGTTTTCCGAAGCAAACTGCATGATTAACCGTCCTGTAGTCGTCTCACCGGTAAAGGCGATTTTTCCAACCTTTGGGGAAGTGGCCAGAGGTTGTCCTGCCTCAGGACCGAATCCGTTAACGATGTTTAATACACCCGGTGGCAAAAGGTCTGCGACTAATTCGGCAAATAAAAGGATTGTCGCTGGTGTTTGTTCTGCTGGTTTTAAGACGACACAATTGCCAGCAGCTAAAGCCGGTGCTAATTTCCAAGCGGCCATAAGTAGAGGAAAGTTCCAAGGGATAATTTGTCCGACAACGCCGATAGGCTCTTTAATATGCATAGCAAGGGTTTTGGCATCGATTTCGGAGACACTGCCTTCTTCGCCGCGAATCACTCCAGCAAAATAACGGAAATGGTCAATGGCAAGGGGCAGGTCGGCATTTAGTGTTTCGCGAATTGCTTTTCCGTTATCCCACGTTTCCGATAAAGCAAACTTTTCTAAGTTTTCTTCTAAGCGATCGGCGATTTTTAAAAGAATATTACTTCTTTCTTGTGCCGATAAATTTCCCCACGTTTCCTTTGCTTGATGGGCTTTATCAAGGGCTAGGTTTATATCTTCTTCGGTGGAGCGAGCTACTTTCATAAAAGGTTTACCATTGACGGGAGAGATATTTTCAAAGTACTGACCGCGGACCGGGGGAACCCATTCGCCGCCGATGAAATTGTCGTATTTTTCCCGATAGTTTAATAGACTCCCTTCTGTATTTGGCTCTTGATATTTTTTCATAGTTACACTCATGAAAAAACCTCCTTCAAATTTTTAATTTGTTGTTTAGTAGTGAATTGTGACAGATGCAAAAGGGGTATAAAACATGGCACCCCGAGTACAATTGAATAAATTCACGGCTTGTACGATTTTTGTGGCTGTCAATATAGATAGGAAACTGCTCTTTTTTCTCATCACCTCCATTAAAAGTTACGCACTTAGATAAGCGTTACACTAAAAATTTTTTGTTTTTATGTTTGTTTAATATAAATGCAAAATTGGTGCCAATTTATAATAGTTTGATTTATCTGATTTTTTGATTAATAACCTGTTTCAATAGTGTTTCAGTTGTTTCAAATTGGAACAATTTAATGAAACAATTTTTAGAAGATTCTATCTATTTATTGTTATAATAAAAATAATAGAACC
This sequence comes from Bacillus alveayuensis, assembly GCA_030812955.1. Lineage (GTDB taxonomy): Bacteria > Bacillota > Bacilli > Bacillales > Aeribacillaceae > Bacillus_CB > Bacillus_CB alveayuensis. The sequence continues at coordinate 9,713 of JAUSTR010000019.1, read as the reverse complement.
AATGCGAGGAGGGAGTTTTTTGGGGAATGAGTTGGTGAAACGTGAATTAATGGAATCGTGGAAACGCAGTGCTTCTTTTGGTGTCGATAAGGATCACGCAGAAGTAGAACTATTGTCGTCTGGTGAACTGAAAGAACGGAAAGAACAACTAAATGAATTATTCCAAAGTGCGTCACGGATTTTAGAAAACTTAGCTTTACACTTAAAAAACAGCCCTTTTATGGTTGTTGTCTCAGATCGAGACGGTTACATCGTTTCTACGTGGGGCGATTCTCCGTTTACGAACAAGGCGAAAAAAGTGTGGTTGGATTGTGGGGCAAATTGGCATGAAAGAGTAAAAGGAACTAATGCCATTGGAACGTCGCTTATTGAAAAGAAATCAATTTGTGTCATCGGCGATGAACATTATGTCCGCGAGAATGTATTTTTAGCTTGTTATGCATCTCCTTTGTATTCTGCCACTGGTGAACTCATCGGGATTTTGGATGTGAGCGGCGATGCTCGCTTTCACCATCCACATACTATGGGGATGGTCATGGCTGCCGCTCAAGCGTGTCAGTCGAACCTATTGTTAAACAGCGTCCACCGTGAGTTGATTTTATCTTTAAAGGAGATGAATCATTTAACAAAAGGTCATTCACAGCCGCTCATTTCTATCAATGAAGATGGGGTGATAAAAAGGATCAATCAACAAGCAGCTACCCTATTCAACGAAACACCCGAGTCATGTATTGGAAGACCGCTCACGTATTGGTTAGACGCTGAAACGGCAGCGACTGTATTATCCATTGGTGAAGCCACCTCACTGTCCATTAAATTAAAAGGGGATTCCAAAAAGGTGCGGGAATGGCTCGTTGAACCGATTAGGGATGAACGGCAAAGGTTGTACCGAATGGTGATGACCTCAAAAGGGCGATCCGAAAAACAGTCATCCCAATATTTAAATCATCAAAACAGTCTCCCTTCATCACCTAACATAGTTGCATATTGTCCAAAAGTTCAGCGCGTTTTCCAATTGGCCATGAACGTCGCCAAAACGAATGCCACCATTCTAATTAGCGGCGAAACCGGTACCGGCAAAGAAGTGATTGCAAAAGAGATTCACCGTCAGAGTAAAAGGAAGGGTTCCCTTGTCGTCGTGAACTGTGGAGCAATTCCTGAACAATTGTTGGAGTCTGAGTTGTTTGGTTATGAAAAAGGAGCATTTACTGGTGCTTCAAAAGAAGGATTTAAAGGAAAGTTTCGAGCTGCTAATGGGGGGACGCTGTTTCTTGATGAAATTGGCGAAATGCCGTTGGCGTCTCAAGTCGCTTTGTTGCGCGTATTGGAAGAGAAGCGGGTGACACCCGTTGGTTCCAACGAAGCGATTCCAATTGATGTTCGGATTATTGCAGCGACAAACCGTGATCTAGTGAAAGAAATTGAAGCGAACCGTTTTAGAGCCGATCTGTATTACCGGCTATGTGAAATAGAGATTGTCTTGCCCCCCCTTCGTAAACGTACGGACTTACTGGAGTTAGCCCAACAGATAATTCGTCAAATGGAGAAAGAATTGCAAGTGGAAAACATTCAACTGACGCAGGAAGCTAAGAAGAAAATTTTCAACTATCACTGGCCTGGCAACATTCGTGAGCTTCGACAAGTGATTCGTCAAGCGGTATATCATATGTGTTTTGTGCGTCAATCGGTCATTTTGACAGCTGATGATTTCAACTTCTCCCATTTGACTCCTTCAGAAAAAGAAAACAAGGCGTTGTCGATAGAGGAGCACGAGCAAGAAACGATTGCAAAAGCCATTGAAATCGCAGGAGGAAATCTTTCAAAGGCTGCTCGCCTCTTAAATATTGGCCGCACAACGTTGTACCGGAAGCTAAATCAGTATCCCCATTTAAAAAAGGTTCGTTGTCAAGCGAACGTTTCATCTTGAATACGATTTCTCACTACTCTTAAAGATGTTTGAGAGAAAAGTTATCCATTTACCGATTACATCCATTCTGAAAAAAGTAAATCACCAATCGGAAGTGGACCATATTGTGGAGCTTATGTATCTATGGGGGGACCATCGACAGCGGCCCCCTGCAGTTTCCAATCAGCCCGGCTTATTATGAGGTTTATTTTCTGAATCCTTTCGGAAAAAGTACGAAAATGGTCCACCAATTAAATTGATTCAGCAACCCCGTTGCCCAACTGGAAGCATTTTGTTGCTGTTTGCTTCTTTTGAAAAGTTCGGTTATGGGTTACGGTTTGCCCGGGCGATTTCCCGCTTGACGGCCGGTGCCACTTTAGTACCCAGCAGTTCGATGGCACGCAGCACTTTTTTGTGCGGCAGTGTACCGACGGTCAATTGCAGAAGAAAGCGGTCATGGCCGAAAATTTCATACTGGAACAAGATTTTTTCGATCACTTCCTGAGGGCTGCCGACAAAATTGGCGCCACGCAAGGAACGAGAGAACTCGAACTGCTCGCGGGTTAATGGCGGCCAGCCGCGTTCCTGTCCCAGCCGGTCCATTATTATTTTAAACGCAGGAAACGCAATGTCGGACGCTTCTTGCGACGAATTGGCAAGAAAACCATGGGAATTGATGCTGAGGCGCGGCGTTTTGTGTCCCGCCTTTCGCGCTGCTTCACGGTGTATTTGGGCAAAGGGTGCGAACCGTGCGGGCATGCCACCGATGATGCCAAGCGCCATCGGAAGACCGAGTATGCCCGCACGGACAGCCGACTCCGGGGTTCCTCCAACGGCTATCCAAACCGGAAGCGGATTTTGCAGGGGCCGCGGATAGACCCCTAGATTGTCCAGCGACGGACGATGCTTTCCCTCCCATGTGATACGTTCAGATTCCCGCAGCTTGAGCAAAAGATCAAGCTTTTCTTCAAAAAGCTCGTCGTAATCTTTCAGGTCGTAGCCAAAAAGGGGAAAGGATTCGATAAAGGAACCGCGGCCGACCATGATTTCAGCGCGACCCTGGGTAAGCAAATCCAAGGTGGCAAATTGCTGGAACACCCTTACTGGATCGTCAGAGCTTAAGACGTTTACCGCACTGGTCAACCGAATGCGTTTGGTGCGGGTTCCGGCGGCGGCAAGCACCACCGCCGGAGCCGATACGGTGTAGTCGGGGCGATGATGTTCACCAATGCCAAACACATCCAATCCGACTTGATCGGCCAGCTCAATTTCCTCCATCAAGTTTTGCAGCCGTTCCCCCGGGCTGATCAATTGACCGGTTTCGGGATCAACTGTCCGTTCTCCAAATGTGTAAATGCCGATTTCCATCCGTTGGCCCCTCCTTTGATTTGCCGTTCGTTCATTCCGACGTTAGATTTATCTTACCCTATTTATTTGACGTCAGGCAACAAAAGGGGTTTAAGGGATTGAGTAAAGATTTTGTGAGATCCGCCGAATATGGAATCGTACGTTCGCTAGTGTAATAGGTTGAGGAAGAAGTATTTTTCTCGATTATGGCAATTATATTGAATAATTTTTGAATATATTATAGTAATTCAAAATTTAAAAAATATTCAAAAAATACTTGAATCCAAATTTGAACGTTGTTAAAATATTTTACAAATTAGAATTTTCAGATAAATAAACGTTGTTTAAAAAAATTAAGTAATAACAGTTTAGTAAGATATACGATGCAATAAGTTTTGTTGAATAAAAGGTTTAAATATCATCAGGTTTTAATTAACTGAATTTATGTAAGCGCTATCTATTTTTGTTTTATTCTAATGAAAAAGGATGATAAAAGTTGAAACTATCAAATAAAAAAACCCTACTGAAGAAGGAACAAATTCTGTCAGCTGCTATAGACATTGTGAAAAAAAGAGGGTTTAGCGGAGCGACAATGGAAGAAATTGCAGCTGAGTTACTAATGACCAAAGGATCACTATACTACTATTTCAAAAATAAAAGCGATTTAATGTACCAGTGCCATAACTTTGTTTTATCTCAGGCAACGGAAGAACTTGAAGAAATATTAGCGAAAGGCGGTCCGGTAAAAGAGGTACTAAGAAAAATGATTGAAAAGCATATACATTATGCCATTGAAGAGAAAGAGACATTTAACTTAATTATGGAACCAAAGCGTTATTTTAATAAAGAGCAATTGGAATTGGTTCTTAAATTAAGGAATTATTATGAAGGATTATTTGATGAGATTATTCAGAGGGGATTAAAAAGTGGAGATTTTCACGCTGAGGATCCAGCTATTGCAAGAATGATAATCCTAGGTGCAATGAACTGGATTCAACAATGGTATAGAGTTGACGGCAGGTTATCAAAAGAAGAAATTGTTAGAATTTACTATGATTATATAATAAAAATTTTGGAATGAAAGGAGAGTAATATGGATATTAAAAAAAATCCATAGTTTGATCAATTACCAGAAAATATTTCAAACACATGAAGACCTGAAAACATTAATTGCCGTTCCTATGTTTCATGTCACAGGTCTAGTTGCGCAATTACTGCACCTAATTTATGTTGGTGGAACGGTTTACAGTATGGAGAGATATCAAAACAAAAAATATATCGAGTATATATTAAAGTATAAAATCAACTTTTTATTCAACGTGCCAACTATATTTATCATGATGTCTACAGTAGAAGAATTTAAGAACAGCCACTTTGATTTTGTAAAAAAGGTAGTCTTTGGTGGGTCACCTATTTATCAGCAAACGTTTCAAATGCTTAAAGAAAGTTTTCCAAATGCCGAACTTCACAATGCTTATGGAGCCACTGAAACAACATCCCCAGCTACGCTTATGCCTATTAAGTATCCTAAGAGTAAAGTAAATTCAGTTGGAAAACCTGTACCTGTCGCTGATATTAAAGTCGTGAAAGAAAACGGAGAAGAGTGCCGAGTGAATGAAATAGGGGAGTTATTTATCAAAGGACCTATGGTGATTAAAGAATATTGGAATAATCCAGAAGCAAATGAAAAGAATTTTACAGATGGTTACTGGCATTCAGGGGATATAGGTTTTATGGATGAAGACGGATTTGTTTATGTTCGCGATCGAAAAAAGGATATGATAAATCGAGGTGGGGAAAAAATATTTTCAATTGAAGTTGAAGATGTTCTAAAAAGCCATGAATTAATAACTGAAGCAGCAGTCATTGGGGTTCCTGATGAGATTTATGGAGAAAGAGTCAAAGCTTTCGTTGTAGGTAGAAAACTATCAGAATCATCAATTCAAAAAATAAAAGACCATTGTCAGAAGCATCTTGCAAAATATAAAATTCCTGAATTCTTTGAGGTTGTAGATCAATTGCCTCGAAATGCTTCGGGAAAAATATTAAAAAATAAATTAAAAGAAATAGGGAGGAAATAAGATGCTTAAAGAGTTGTCAGATCATGCTAAAAAATTAAGAGAAGAATTATTGGAGTTTATGCATGAGTATGTTTATCCCAGTGAAAAAGTAGTGGAAGAGTATCTGGAGAATGCAGAAGATCGTTGGACCATTCCACCAATCATTGAAGAATTAAAGAAAAAAGCAAAAAGTAAGGGTTTATGGAACTTGTTTTATCCGGATAACTATTATGGGAAAGGATTAACCAATTATGAATATGCATTCTTATGTGAAATAATGGGCCGTTCTCTAATAGCACCTGAGATTTTTAACTGTAACGCACCTGACACGGGCAATATGGAAGTCTTAATTAAATATGGAACAGAAGAACAGAAAAGAAAATGGCTGGATCCATTACTAAACGGTGAAATACGTTCAATATTCTCTATGACAGAACCGGAAGTGGCTTCATCCGATGCTACAAACATTCAAACAAGCATAGTCAGAGATGGTGATGAATATGTTATTAATGGTAAGAAATGGTGGTCCACAGGAGCTTTAGATCCTCGTGCTAAGATTGCTATTGTAATGGGAAAAACAGACCCAACGGCTGAAAAACATAAGCAACATTCCATGATTTTAGTTCCATTGGATACACCAGGTGTTGAGGTGAAACGACCATTAAAAGTATTTGGTTATGATCATGCTCCACAGGGACATGCAGAGATTCACTATAATAATGTTCGGGTTCCTGTTTCGAATTTATTGTTAGGTGAAGGAAGAGGATTCGAAATTGCTCAGGGAAGGTTAGGCCCTGGAAGAATCCATCACTGTATGCGGGCGATTGGAGCTGCTGAACGAGCATTAGAGTTGCTTATTAAACGTGCAGAAAACCGAGAAGCATTTGGTTCGAAACTAGTTGAAAAAGATACTGTAAGACAAATGATAGCAGAATGTCGAATCGAAATTGATCAAGCAAGGCTCTTAACATTAAATGCTGCTCATAAGATTGATGAAGAAGGTTCAAAAGCTGCAAGAAAAGAAATCGCAATGATCAAAGTTGTTGCTCCTCGTGTATCTATTAATGTCATCAATCGAGCAATAGAAGTTCATGGTGGTGGTGGGGTATCTCAAGATTTTCCGTTGGCAGAACACTTGGCAAATGCTAGAACATTAAGAATAGTTGATGGGCCAGATCAGGTACATTTAAGAGATATTGCAAAACTAGAAATTCGCGAACAATTGTAAATATATAATTATTTATTATTTGGAAAGAGGGATAAGATGAAATCTTGGTTTGTTACTAGATTAGGGGACCCAGATGTCGCTTTAGAAATAAGAGATACACCTGTCCCTAAGCCTAAAAAAGAGGAATTATTAATCAAAGTGGAAGCGTTTTCTCTAAATTTTTTTGATATATTGCAATGCCAGGGAAATTATCAAGAAAAGCCAGATCTACCCTTTACACCTGGAGCTGAAATAGCTGGAGTAGTAGAGAAATCAGGGGAAGGTACATCTTTTGAAAAAGGACAGCGTGTAATGTCAGCGACATCTCTTCCTAATGGAGGTTATACAGAATATGTGTTGGTTAATGAAAAGGATGTTTTTCCGATTCCTGATGAATTGCCATATGATGAGGCATCAGCCATGTTTATAACTTATCACACTTCTTATTATGCACTAAAAAGCCGTGCAAATTTGAAAGGAGGAGAGACAGTATTAGTTCATGCAGGATCTGGTGGTGTTGGATCTGCAGCGATACAAATTGCCAAAGCGATGGGAGCAACGGTTATCGCTACTGCAGGTAGTGACGAAAAAATTAATGTCAGCAAAAAATTAGGTGCAGATTACGTTATAAATTATCGAAAAGAAGATTTTGTACAGATTGTCAAAGATATAACGAACAATAAAGGGGCAGATGTAATCTTTGACCCCGTAGGCGGAGAAGTTTTTCATCGATCGAGAAAATGCATAGCCTTTGATGGCCGAATTTTACTCATTGGATTTGCAGGTGGAACAATTCCGGACGTACCAACTAACCACATATTAATTAAAAATTATTCAATTGTAGGTGTTCATTTTGGTTATTTTAAGAAAATGTTTCCTGAAAAAGTAAGGCGAAAAAGAAGAAGAATTAACACTAGAAAAAGGACATCAGGATATAATTTCTTATCCAAGATTGGTGGTTGGGAGTTTAGCAGCTACCATTATCGTATTAATTATTTTTGTGGGCATTTATACGGGCATTTTTACACCAACCGAAGCTGGTGCTGTAGGTGCATTTGTTGGTTTCTTGGCTGCATTAGCTCTTGGAAAAGTGAATATATCTTTTCTTAGAGATTCATTAACAGAAACCATTAAGCTGACTGGTATGGTTATGTTGATTATGATTGGTGCACAAATATTTGGACGCTTTGTTTCATTATCAATGTTACCTAGAAACCTAATTTCAATACTGGCTCCCATCATGGATATGCCTGCGTTAGTACTAATTGTTATTTCAGTTTTACTATTTGTGATGTTTATGTTCATTGAGGGGGCAGCAGTTATATTGATGTCAATTCCAGTATTACTTCCTATTATTACAGAATTACAGGTGGATTTATTATGGTTTGGTGTTTTCGTTGGTGTGATCTGCACCATTGGTTTAATTACACCGCCGGTAGGATTGAGTGTGTATGCAGTAGCAGGTGTTAGTAAAATCAAATCGGATTCAATTTTTAGGGTAGGTATGGTATTTGCTACTGCTGCATTAGTCATCGTCTGTGGAATTATGATACTTTATCCGGATATTGTAACATTTTTACCAGATTCAATGGATCAGTAATAGGAAGGGGTGACTGGGTTTGAATAGAGTAAACAAACTTTATCGAATCTTTGGGTGGGTAAAAGTTTTAGGTTTATGGATTAGTGGAATCAGCTTAATGGGAATGATGATTTTTATTGTAGTTGATGTAGTGTTTAGAAATGTTTCCTCAAATTCAATTAATGGGGCATTTGAGATTGTTCAAAATTACTTTATGCCATTGTCTGTGTTCCCGGCTCTCGCCTATGTCTATTCATCTGGTGTACTCCCTAAAATGGATTTAATTATAGAAAAACTTAATAATCAGATGAAGAAAGTAATTATTTTCAGTAGGGTGATTATTGAAATTTTTATTCTAGCTTTGATGTTTCAATTCACATGGGACTATGCCATGTATGGATTAGAGCGTAAAATGTCATTTCCTGCGTCAGGCACAATGTATATTGTATACCCACTATTTTTTTTAATACCGATTTCATTCGCATTAATCATTATAGAGAATGTATTTATATTGATCAAAAATATTATGGAAAAGCATCCTTCTTTTTTATTTAAAGAAGAAAAATGAAGATATTGAGGTTAAAAAGATGAGACGTATCCACGTAATCACACAAAAAGAATTAGTTGATCCAAAACGCTTGATTGATCGAAATGCTGTTGTTATAGATGTTTTTCTTGCTACTTCAACTATTACCTTTTTATTGAAATATGGTTACGAGCCAATTCTTACTGCAAGTGATGCAAAGCATGCATTGCATATAAAAAAACATGAAAACCTTTCTGGGCTGATGTTGGGAGAGCATAACGGAGATATTATCCCTGGGTTTGAATTTCCTGATCCTTCCTTATTAAAGAATACGCTGAAAGCTCAATCTGCTTTGATTTGTTCAACAAATGGGACAAAAGCGATTGAGGTGGCTAAATCAGCAAAACGGCTCTACTTGTCTTCTTTAATTAACGGACACGTTGTTGCAGAAACATTGCATACAAGCACAAATAAGGAAGATTCCATTGTGTTGATATGTTCAGGCAACGGCGGACGTTTTTCACTAGAGGATTTTGTTGGAGCAGGGCAAATTGTTCATCATTTATTAGAAAAAGGGAATTATTCATTATCTGATTCTAGCAGATCGGCTTATGAAATATTTTTACAATCAAAGATAAAAGGATTTAAAAATTTGTTAAAAAGTGAAACATCGGATTTATTAAGAAGAAAAGGATTTGAAAATTCTATGGATTTAGTCCTTAGATCTTTTGAAAAAATCCATATTGTACCTGAGTATATTAATGGGGAGATTAGAAAGGGATAAAAAGAATAAAAAGGATGGGAAATGATGCGGATAATTGGGAAGTTTGTACACATATGAGAACAATAACCATTAACACCCCACCGTCAAATATTGAAAGATACACTCTTAACAGAGATGGACTCAGATATCTAATCTATTACAAATGAGTGAAACAAATTGAAATGTCTTTGTGCGATATTAAAAATTATAAAATAAAATATTTTCGTAATTGAATGAATTTCATAATTCTTAGCCCTTGTCCTCCAACGAGTTCAAGAAATTAAAAAAGAAGCACCTCCCCAAATCTTGTATAATGGTCATAGAC
>JAUSTR010000018.1 GCA_030812955.1 Bacillus alveayuensis | reverse complement strand
ATTTCCCATTTTTAGAGTCATCGCTGATTTCAAGAGTTTCGATTTTTGGTTTTTCAATTTCAATCATTTCTAAATAAAACCCTCCTTCAAAACGTCGAAACCCCGGCTAGACAAGAAGAGAAAACGCGTCTAACCGAAATTCCCCAATCAAAAGTTCCCGAATGTGCACAACAAAATATGATCTTTCTGCCAGAATCCAGAAAACGTATCATAACCCATTATTGACAGGGATACAAAAAATATACAGGTAAATTACACGCGACGACGTTTTGGCGGACGGCACCCATTATGTGGAACTGGCGTAACGTCTTTAATGGATGTAACTTCAAGACCTGCAGCTTGTAAAGCACGGATAGCAGCTTCACGCCCAGCACCTGGACCTTTAACAGTAACCTCTAAAGATTTCATACCGTGTTCCATAGATGCTTTTGCTGCTGCTTCAGCAGCCATTTGAGCTGCAAAAGGAGTTGATTTACGAGAACCTTTAAATCCTAACGCACCTGCACTAGACCAAGAGATTGCGTTACCATGAACGTCTGTGATTGTAACGATTGTATTGTTAAAAGTAGAACGAATATGAGCGATACCAGACTCAATATTCTTTTTTACGCGACGTTTACGTGTATTCGTTTTACGAGCCATTTGTTGTTAACCTCCCTTACTTTATTTTTTCTTATTGGCAACAGTTTTACGAGGGCCTTTACGAGTACGTGCATTGTTTTTCGTATTTTGACCACGAACTGGCAAGCCACGACGATGGCGTAATCCACGGTAACAGCCAATTTCGATTAGACGTTTAATGTTTAGAGAAACTTCACGACGAAGATCCCCTTCTACTTTGTACTTATCTACGATGTCTCGAATTTTCCCTAATTCTTCTTCTGTTAAATCACGTACGCGAGTATCTTCAGACACTCCAGCCTCCGCTAAGATTTTTTGTGCAGTTGGACGACCAATACCGTAAATATATGTTAAAGAAATGACAACACGTTTATCACGTGGAATATCAACACCAGCAATACGAGCCATTGTTAAAAAGCACCTCCTTCAAATTATCCTTGTTTTTGCTTATGCTTTGGATTTTCGCAAATAACCATAACTTTTCCTTTTCTGCGAATAACTTTACATTTTTCACAGATTGGTTTTACTGATGGTCTAACCTTCATGTTTATCAACCTCCTTAGTAGTACGGAGTGCTAATTATTTATAGCGATACGTGATTCTACCACGGGTTAAGTCATAAGGTGATAATTCAACCGTTACTTTGTCTCCAGGTAAAATGCGGATAAAATGCATACGAATTTTTCCAGATACATGCGCAAGCACAGTATGACCATTTTCTAATTCTACTTTAAACATTGCATTAGGCAATGTTTCAACAACGGTACCCTCTACTTCAATTACATCGTCTTTCGCCATCTAATTGTTCTCCCTTCTTCAAATCAGTAACTTGCTCATTGACAAACTTAGTTAAAGCATAACGGAGCTTCCCGTTTGTCACACGACCAGTTTCCAATATACTGTTCTGAACTTCCGGAGATACAGAGTCAAAAAATTCAAGATGATGGATATTTTTCTTTTTTGGAGAATGAAACTTTCGTTTATCTCCATCTGCTATTAATACGAATCTCTCATCGAGAACTTTAATGACAATCGCATATTGTCCTGCTTCTCTCCCTTGAGTGATCAGGACGAACTGACCTATTCGTGGACTCGATTCAGAATCGATCAACTATTATCACCTTCACTTAGGCTTTTGTTAAAATTTCATACCCAGTTTCAGTAATCGCAATCGTGTGTTCAAAATGTGCACACATTTTGCCATCTACTGTTACTACTGTCCAGTTATCAGGCATTGTTTTTACATAACGACTTCCGGCATTAACCATTGGTTCAATCGCCAAAACCATACCAGGCTTCAATCTAGGACCTTTATTCGGTGGGCCATAATGAGGAATTTGTGGGTCTTCGTGTAAATCTTGGCCAACACCATGTCCTACATACTCACGAACGATAGAGAAACCATGTGACTCGACATATGTTTGAATCGCATGTGATATATTCGAAAGTCTTTCACCTGGCTTAGCTTCCTTAAGTCCTCTATATAAAGACTCCTCTGTGACATCTAATAATTTTTGATTCTCTTCAGATATTTTACCAACAGGATATGTCCAAGCGGAGTCACCATGATAACCATTATATTTTGCTCCAATATCAATGCTAATGATATCCCCTTCATGTAAAACACGATCTCCTGGAATACCATGAACAAGCTCTTCATTAACAGAAGTGCAAATACTCCCGCGAAAACCATTATACCCTTTAAAAGACGGAATTGCATCATGTTCGCGAATAAACTTTTCGGCAACTCTATCCAATTCTTTTGTTGTAATACCAGGTTGTATATATTTTTGGAGTTCTTGGTGAGTTAAAGCCACGATGCGACCAGCTTCACGCATAATTTCGATTTCACGGGGTGTTTTACAAATGATCATTCACCTAATCCTCCAAGCAACTCAGAGATATCCTCGAAAACTTTATCAATCGGTTGTTGACCATTAATGTTTCGCAAGTAGCCTTTTTGCTCATAAAAATCAAGCAATGGTTTTGTTTGCTTTAGATTAACTTCTAATCTGTTTGCAACGGTTTCTTCATTATCGTCGGCGCGCTGATACAATTCACCACCACATTTGTCGCAAGTATTATTTTGACTTGGTGGATTAAATATGAGGTGATAAGTAGCCCCACAATTTTTACAAATGCGTCGACCTGTTAAACGCTCCATTAAAATATTTTGGTCAACATTGATGTTAATAACATAGTCAATATTTTTATTTAATTCTTTTAAAATATCTTCTAAAGCCTCTGCTTGGGCAACAGTACGCGGAAAGCCATCTAATAAAAATCCTTTCTCACAATCATTCTTGCCTAAACGCTCACGGACAATACCAATCGTCACTTCGTCCGGTACAAGTTCCCCTTTATCAATGAATGATTTTGCTTTTAACCCTAGTTCGGTTCCTTCCTTCATAGCTGCTCTAAACATATCTCCAGTTGAGATATGAGGGACATGATACTGTTCTACAATCTTTTCCGCCTGTGTACCCTTGCCTGCACCAGGCAAACCCATTAATATTAAATTCATTTCTTCTCCCCCCAAAATTCTATATAGAGGGAATGGGACCATCCTTCATACCTTCATAACCCGTCCCACAACCTCATTGCTTCATAAAACCTTTATAATGTCGTTTCACGAGCTGACTCTCAAGCTGTTTCATTGTTTCAAGTGCTACACCAACAACAATTAACAAACTCGTACCACCAATTTGTGCAGATGGCGGAAGGTCAGCAAACTGGATGAAGAATACAGGGAGTACTGAGACAACTGCTAGGAATATGGAACCGACGAATGTCAAGCGATATATTATTTTTGTAACATACTCTTGCGTACTCTTTCCTGGTCTAATACCTGGTATATAGCCACCTTGTTTCTTCAAGTTCTCCGCCATTTGTTCAGGATTCACTTGAACAAAAGTATAGAAGTAAGTGAAGGCGATAATTAACGCCGCGTAGATGATCATACCAACAGGCTTTGTATAATCAAATGTATTTTGAATCCAGTTTGTTACATCATTTGGACCAAAGAACGATGCAATAGTAGTTGGGGTAATAATAAATGAAACCGCAAAAATGACTGGAATTACTCCAGCTGAGTTTACTTTTAGCGGTAAATGTGTTGAATGTCCTCCAACAGGATTACGACCAGCCAAACGCTTAGCGTATTGAATTGGTATCTTACGTAATGCTTGCTGGATAAAAATGACGCCTACAACAATTGCAATTACTGCTAGAAGCAATAACACAACGGTTACAATTCTTAAAAATAATTGATCGCCTACATCTTGGAATTGTTGCGCATAAATTTGGTTAACGGTTGATGGAATCCCGGCAACAATCCCCGCAAAAATCAGAATAGAAATACCATTGCCGACACCCTTAGCCGTTATTTGTTCCCCTAGCCACATTAAAAAAGAGGTGCCAGCTGTTAATACTAACGCAATTAATAAATATGTTCCGATATTAGGATCAACAATTAACAAGCCACCGGAAAGATTGTTAAAACCATAAGACATTCCAAGAGCTTGAATAAATCCTAAAATAATTGTGAAGTATCGTGTAAATTGGGCTAATTTTCTGCGGCCAACTTCTCCTTGCTTGGACCATTCCGTAAACTTTGGAACAACATCCATCTGCAACAATTGAGTAATAATGGATGCAGTAATATACGGCATAATCCCCATCGCAAAAATCGAGAAGTTCTGCAGTGCACCACCGCCAAAAATATTAAGTACCCCAAATACATTTAGTTCATCCTGTGCCTTTAATACATCTGTATTCACACTTGGCACAGGAATGAACGTCCCGATCCGAAAGATAACAAGCATTAAAAGGGTGAATAAGATTTTATTTCGTATATCACCCACGCGCATAAAATTGGAGATTGTCTTAAACATTAGATCACCTCAGCTGTACCGCCAGCAGCCTCAATTGCTTCTTTCGCAGAAGCAGAGAATTTATTAGCTTTTACAGTTAGCTTTTTCTCTAATTTACCGTCCCCAAGGATCTTAATACCAGCTTTTTGTTTACTTACAACACCAGTTTCTAAAAGAAGCTCTGGAGTTACTTCTGTTCCATCTTCAAAACGGTTTAATTTCGTTAGGTTCACTATTGCATATTCTTTACGGTTGATGTTCGTAAAACCTCGTTTAGGTAAACGACGGAATAAAGGAGTTTGACCACCTTCAAAACCAAGACGCACACCGCCGCCAGAACGAGCTTTTTGACCTTTTTGACCTCGGCCAGCTGTTTTACCGTTGCCAGAACCGATACCACGTCCAACACGGTTGCGTTTTTTTCGTGAACCTTCTGCTGGTTGTAATTCATGAAGTTTCATACGTTACACCTCCTTATCCAATCAATCATCTTATTGTTCTTCTACTTTTACTAGATGAGCTACTTTATTGATCATACCACGTATTGCAGGATTATCATCATGGACAACTGTTTGATTTAATTTGCGTAGTCCAAGGGTTTTAACCGTTAAACGTTGTTTTTCTGATCGACCTATTACACTGCGAGTGAGGGTAATCGCTAATTTTTTTGCCATTGTATTTCCCTCCTTATCCTAACAGTTCCTCTACTGTTTTTCCACGAAGCTTCGCCACATCTTCAGCTCGCTTAAGCTGCTTTAAGCCATCGACAGTTGCACGCACCATGTTAATCGGAGTATTGGAACCTAAAGATTTAGATAAAATGTCATGTACTCCCGCTAACTCTAATACCGCACGGACAGGTCCCCCAGCGATAACTCCTGTACCTTCAGAAGCAGGTTTTAAAAGAATTTCACCTGCACCAAAGTGTCCGATCACTTCGTGTGGAATAGTTGTACCTACCATCGGTACTTCAATTAAGTTTTTCTTCGCATCTTCAATCGCTTTGCGAATTGCATCAGGTACCTCTTGAGCTTTTCCTGTACCAAAGCCTACATGACCGTTTTTATCACCGACTACTACAAGAGCAGCAAAACGGAAACGACGACCACCTTTTACTACTTTTGCAACGCGGTTAACGGTAACTACACGTTCTTCAAGTTCAAGTTTGCTTGGATCAATACGACGCATTTTCTCTGTCCCTCCTTTTTCAATTAGAATTCAAGTCCTGCTTCACGAGCAGCGTCTGCAAGTGCTTTTACACGACCATGATATAAGTAACCACCGCGGTCGAATACAACATTTTTAATACCTTTCTCTAATGCACGTTTAGCAACAAGCTCACCAACTTTTTGTGCCGCATCAATATTACCAGTCGATTCTAAATTAAGTTCTTTATCTAATGTAGATGCGCTCACTAAAGTTGCATGGTTTGTGTCATCGATTACTTGAGCATAGATGTGCTTATTTGAACGGTAAACATTTAAACGCGGACGAGTTGCAGTTCCAAATAGCTTAGAACGAACACGAGCATGGCGTTTTTTACGAACCGCATTTTTACTTGGCTTTGTAATCATCTACGTCACTCCTTTCTAAACATCTAAGCGACATTACTTAGCAGTTTTACCTTCTTTACGACGTACATACTCTCCTTCGTAACGAATACCTTTACCTTTGTATGGTTCAGGTGGACGCACAGCACGGATGTTGGCAGCTACTGCACCAACGCGTTCTTTATTAGCACCTTTAACAACAATTTTTGTTTGAGAAGGTACTTCAATTTCAATTCCTTCTTCAGGTTCAATTTCAACTGGGTGTGAATATCCTACGTTTAATACGAGCTTTTTACCAGATTTAGACGCACGATAACCGACACCGATTAGCTCTAATCCTTTTTCAAATCCTTTTGATACACCCTCAACCATGTTTCCAATAATGCTGCGTGTCGTCCCATGAAGAGCACGATGCTCTTTGTTGTCAGTTGGACGGTTTACTGTTAAAACATTATCTTCTATTTTAATTTCCATATCAGGGTGGAATGTACGAGTTAACTCACCTTTTGGACCTTTAACTGTTACAGTATTACCGTTCAATGTAACAGTTACACCAGAAGGAATTTCAAGTGGTTTCTTACCTACACGAGACATGTCATACACCTCCATTCATCACAATTGATTTACCAAATGTAAGCTAATACTTCTCCACCTGTTTGCTTTGCACGAGCTTCTTTATCAGTAAGAACACCTTGAGAAGTTGACACAATCGCAATCCCTAAACCGTTGAATACACGAGGTACTTCATCCGCTTTAGCATAAACACGAAGTCCTGGTTTGCTAATACGTTTAATTCCTGTAATTACACGCTCATTGTTTGGACCATATTTTAGGAAAATGCGAAGGATACCTTGTTTATTATCTTCAATATATTCAACGTCACGAATAAAACCTTCACGCTTTAAAATTTCAGCTATTTCACGTTTGATTTTAGAAGCAGGAACTTCCAATTTTTCATGACGTACCATGTTCGCATTACGAATGCGAGTAAGCATATCTGCAATTGGATCTGTCATAACCATTAAAATAACCTCCTTCCCATACTGGGGTATTACCAACTAGCTTTTTTAACACCTGGAATTTGACCTTTATATGCAAGTTCACGGAAACAAATACGGCAAAGTTTAAATTTGCGCATGACAGAATGTGGACGACCGCAACGTTCGCAGCGTGTATACTCGCGCACTTTAAACTTTTGCTTGCGTTTTTGTTTCGCAATCATTGATTTTTTAGCCACGTTTTCGCCTCCTTTGAACTATAGCGATTATTTTTGGAAAGGCATGCCGAACTGAGCTAATAATTCACGAGCTTCTTCATCCGTTTTTGCCGTTGTAACAATAACAATATCCATACCACGAACTTTATTAACTTTATCGTAATCAATCTCGGGGAAAATTAATTGTTCTTTAATACCTAATGTGTAGTTTCCGCGTCCATCAAATGATTTTTTGGAAACACCACGGAAGTCACGTACACGTGGTAAAGAAACAGAAATTAGTTTATCGAAAAACTCATACATACGTTCACCACGAAGAGTTACTTTACAACCAATTGGCATACCCTCACGAAGACGGAAGCCTGCAATTGATTTTTTCGCACGAGTGATAACTGGTTTTTGCCCAGTAATCAACGTTAACTCTTCAACAGCACTATCTAATGCTTTGGCATTTTGTACTGCATCACCAACACCCATGTTGATTACAATTTTTTCGATTTTTGGAACTTCCATTACAGATTTATAGTTAAACTTACTCATAAGAGCAGGTGTAATTTCCTTGATGTATTTTTCTTTTAGGCGGTTCATAAAATAGACCTCCCTTCCTAATACCTATTTATCTAATATTTCACCAGATTTTTTTGCTACACGTACCTTTTTGCCGTCAACGATTTTGTATCCAACACGAGTCGGTTCACCAGTTTTAGGATCTAACGGCATTACATTTGATACATGAATTGGAGCCTCTTGGCTGATAATGCCACCTTGAGGATTAGCTTGTGAAGGTTTTGCGTGTTTTTTCACAATGTTCACACCTTCAACAAGTACACGTTCCTTCTTTGGATAAGCCTCAAGGATCACACCTTGTTTACCTTTATCCTTTCCAGCGATAACCATTACCTTGTCACCTTTTTTTACATGCATCCCAATTGCACCTCCTTAGCAAGGCTATTCCAATAATTATAGTACTTCTGGAGCTAAAGAAACAATTTTCATAAAGTTGTTGTCACGTAGTTCACGGGCAACTGGTCCAAAAATACGAGTACCACGAGGACTCTTATCTTCACGGATAATGACACATGCATTTTCATCAAAACGGATGTAAGAACCGTCGGAGCGACGAACACCACGTTTTGTACGAACGACAACAGCTTTAACTACGTCGCCTTTTTTAACAACGCCTCCAGGTGTTGCTTGTTTAACCGTACCGACAATAATATCACCAATGTTAGCAGTTTTACGACCAGATCCGCCAAGAACTTTAATAGTTAATAGTTCACGAGCACCAGAGTTGTCAGCAACTTTTAAACGAGATTCTTGTTGAATCATGTTCAATTACCTCCCTTCGAAATCAGTTCACCCGAGCTAAATTAGATAATAACAGCTTCCTCAACGATTTCTACTAAACGGAAGCGTTTAGTAGCCGAAAGCGGGCGAGTTTCCATAATTCGAACGATATCGCCAACTTTTGCTTGATTATTTTCATCGTGTGCTTTAAATTTTTTAGAATATTTCACGCGTTTTCCGTATAATGGATGTTTTTTATAGGTTTCAACGAGAACAGTGATCGTCTTATCCATTTTGTCGGAAACAACGCGTCCTGTATATACTTTACGGTTGTTGCGTTCACTCATTCTGCAAACCTCCTCTCTAATTATTGATTATTAGCAGCAAGCTCTCTTTCACGAATGATTGTTTTCATGCGTGCAATTGATTTACGTACTTCACGAATGCGAGCAGTATTTTCAAGTTGTCCTGTCGCTAATTGGAAGCGTAAGTTAAACAACTCTTCTTTTAATGATTTTACTTTTTGTTCAATTTCGGCAGTGGTTAGATCTCGGATTTCTTTAGCTTTCATTTGATTCACCACCAATTTCTTCACGTTTTACGAACTTCGTTTTAATAGGTAATTTATGTGATGCTAGACGCAGTGCTTCACGTGCAACTTCTTCAGATACGCCCGCAATTTCAAACATAACTTTACCTGGCTTCACAACTGCTACCCAACCTTCTGGTGCACCTTTACCGGAACCCATACGCACTTCTAGAGGTTTTGCAGTATATGGTTTATCAGGGAAAATTTTAATCCATACTTTTCCGCCACGTTTCATATAACGAGTCATGGCAATACGAGCAGCCTCGATTTGGCGGTTTGTAATCCATGCAGGCTCTAAAGCCTGAATACCGTATTCACCAAAATGTACTTCAGTACCGCCTTTAGCACGGCCGCTTAATTTCCCGCGGTGTTGACGACGATACTTAACGCGTTTCGGCATTAACATAATTATTTTCCTCCTTCCTCAGTTTTCTTCTTTGCAGGAAGAACTTCACCACGATAAATCCAAACTTTAATACCTAATTTTCCGTAAGTTGTATCTGCTTCAGCTGTTCCATAATCGATATCCGCACGTAAAGTATGAAGTGGAACAGTACCTTCACTGTAATGTTCAGAACGTGCAATGTCCGCGCCACCAAGACGGCCTGATACCATTGTTTTAATACCTTTCGCACCAGCACGCATTGCGCGTTGAATAGCTTGTTTTTGAACGCGACGGAAAGATGCACGATTCTCTAATTGACGAGCAATATTTTCTGCTACAAGTTTAGCATCTAAATCAGCTTTTTTAATTTCTAAAATGTTGATGTGTACGCGTTTGCCAGTTAATTGGCTAAGTGCTTTACGAAGTGCTTCAACTTCAGTTCCACCTTTACCAATCACCATACCTGGCTTCGCAGTGTGGATCGTAATATTGACACGGTTAGCGGCACGCTCTATTTCGATTTTAGATACAGAAGCGTCACTTAAGCGTTTATTAATGTATTCACGAATTTTAAGGTCTTCATGTAAAAGGTCTGCATAGTCTTTATCAGCATACCATTTAGACTCCCAATCACGAATAATTCCAATTCGAAGACCGACTGGATTTACCTTTTGACCCACTAATTATCCCTCCTTTTTTTCTGATACAACGATTGTAATATGGCTCGTACGTTTATTGATTTGGCTTGCACGACCCATTGCACGTGGACGGAAACGTTTTAACGTTGGTCCCTCATTTACATATGCCTCAGTAATCACTAAGTTATTAGCATCCATATCATAATTGTGCTCTGCATTTGCAACAGCAGATTTTAATACTTTCTCAATAATTGGAGAAGCAGCTTTAGGTGTATGACGTAAAATAGCTACTGCTTCGCCTACTTGCTTTCCTCGAATTAAGTCAATGACTAAACGAGCTTTACGAGGAGCAATACGTACTGTTCTTGCAACAGCTTTAGCTTGCATTTAAGTGCCTCCTCTCATTATCGTCTTGTTTTCTTATCATCACTTGCGTGACCTTTGTAAGTACGTGTTGGTGCAAACTCACCAAGTTTGTGACCAACCATGTCCTCAGTTATATAAACAGGAACATGTTTACGCCCATCGTATACTGCAATAGTATGACCGATAAAAGATGGGAAAATAGTAGAACGACGAGACCAAGTTTTAATCACTTGTTTGCTATTAGTCTCATTTAATTTTTCGATTTTTTTCATTAAATGATCATCGCAGAATGGTCCTTTTTTTAAGCTACGACCCATAATTTTGTAACCTCCCTTCGTGATTGCGCTACGGTTCTGTTGAACCGTAGAACAACCCCGTTATTTTTTACGACGACGTACAATGAATTTGTCGGATTTATTTTTCTTCTTACGAGTTTTATAGCCAAGAGTAGGTTTACCCCATGGTGTCATTGGTGATTTACGTCCGATTGGAGCACGTCCTTCACCACCACCGTGTGGGTGATCATTAGGGTTCATAACAGAACCACGAACTGTAGGGCGTTTACCTAACCAACGAGAACGTCCAGCTTTACCAATGTTAATAAGTTCGTGTTGTTCATTACCAACTTGACCTACTGTCGCACGGCAAGTTGCTAAAATCATACGAACTTCACCAGAAGTTAAACGAACTAATACGTATTTTCCTTCTTTACCAAGCACTTGAGCAGAAGTACCGGCAGAGCGAACTAATTGTCCACCTTTACCTGGTTTAAGCTCAATGTTATGAATGACCGTACCAACAGGAATATTTTGTAGCGGAAGTGCGTTACCTACTTTAATGTCTGCTTCAGGACCAGACATGATTTCCATTCCTACTTGTAATCCTTTAGGTGCAATAATATAACGTTTTTCACCGTCAACATAATGAATTAATGCGATATTAGCAGAACGGTTTGGATCATATTCAATTGTAGCAACGCGTCCTGGTATACCATCTTTATCGCGCTTAAAATCAATTATGCGATATTGGCGCTTATGACCGCCGCCTTGATGACGAACAGTTAATTTACCTTGGTTGTTGCGGCCTGCTTTTTTATTTAAAGGCGCAAGTAAAGACTTTTCCGGCTTATCAGTTGTAATCTCTGCGAAATCAGAAACTGTCATGCCGCGACGACCGTTAGTAGTTGGTTTATACTTCTTAATCGCCATCTCGGTTTCCCTCCTTCACTTTTAAAAATTAAGCTTCAAACAATTCAATTTCTTTGCTATCTGGAGTAAGCTTTACAATCGCTTTTTTACGACGATTTGTAAAACCACTAAAACGACCTACTCGTTTGAACTTACCTTTATAATTCATAATGTTTACTTTTTCAACTTTAACGCCAAAAATTTGTTCAATAGCATCTTTTACTTCCGTTTTGTTTGCTTTCACATCTACTTCAAAAGTATATTTTTTATCAGCAACTAAATCCATAGAACGTTCAGTGATGACGGGGCGCTTAATAATATCACGAGGATCTTTCATTATGCAAGCACCTCCTCTACTTTTTCCACCGCAGCTTTTGTAATCACTAGCTTATCATGGTTAAGCACATCAAGGACGTTCACTCCTGCTGCTGTCACAACTGTAACACCAGGAATGTTACGTGCGGATAATGCTACCGTTTCGTTGTGATCAGCTGTCACGATAAGAGCTTTCTTCTCTACAGAAAGACCTTTTAAAATATTAACCATTTCTTTTGTTTTTGGTCTTTCTAACATTAAGTCCTCTAAAACAACGATGTTGTTTTCTTGTACCTTTGAAGATAATGCAGATTTAATAGCTAAACGGCGTACTTTTTTCGGTAATTTGTATGCATACGTGCGAGGTTTTGGTCCAAATACTGTTCCACCCCCACGCCATTGCGGTGAACGGATTGATCCATGACGTGCACGTCCAGTACCTTTTTGACGCCAAGGTTTACGACCTCCGCCACTAACTTCAGAACGATTTTTTACTTTATGAGTTCCTTGACGTAAGGAAGCTCTTTGCATAATAACAGCTTCAAATAACACGTGCTTATTAGGTTCGATACCAAAAACAGAATCGTTTAATTCAATTTCACCAACTGTAGATCCGTTTTGGTTATATAATGCAACTTTTGGCATTATGTTTTTCCTCCTTTCCTGCAAAATTATTTAGCTTTTACAGCAGATCTTACTTCAATTAACGCTTTTTTAGGTCCAGGTACGTTACCTTTGATTAAAAGAAGGTTGCGTTCAGCATCTACTTTCACAATTTCTAAGTTTTGAACTGTTACACGCTCTCCACCCATACGGCCAGGAAGCTCTTTAGATTTAAATACACGGTTTGGCGCAATTGGACCCATAGAACCTGGGCGGCGATGATAACGAGAACCGTGTGACATTGGTCCACGAGATTGTCCGTGACGTTTAATCGCACCTTGGAAACCTTTACCTTTAGATACTCCTGTTACATCTACAATATCTCCCGCTGAGAAAATGTCTACTTTGACTTCTTGACCAACTTCATATTCTTCAATGTTCGCACCACGAACTTCGCGGATGAAGCGCTTAGGTGCAGTATTCGCTTTTGCTGCATGACCTTTTTCAGGTTTATTAGCAAGCTTTTCACGTTTATCTTCAAAGCCAAGCTGAATAGCTTCATAACCATCATTTTCAACTGTTTTCACTTGAAGTACAACGTTTGGAGTTGCTTCAATTACAGTTACAGGTATTAAATCTCCATTTTCAGCGAATACTTGCGTCATACCAATTTTTCTACCTAAGATTCCTTTGGTCATGAGTCACACCTCCTAAATAATAATCTACTCTATTTAAAATTACAGTTTAATTTCAATGTCAACACCAGATGGCAAGTCTAAACGCATTAATGAATCAACTGTTTGTGGAGTTGGATTGATAATATCAATTAAGCGTTTATGTGTACGCATTTCAAACTGTTCACGAGAATCTTTGTACTTATGAACTGCACGCAATATCGTATAAACAGATTTTTCTGTTGGTAATGGGATTGGACCAGATACATTAGCACCAGAACGTTTTGCTGTTTCTACGATCTTTTCTGCAGATTGATCAAGGATTCTGTGATCATATGCTTTTAAACGAATGCGAATTTTTTGTTTTGCCATTATTTTCCCTCCTTTTCGCCTACTTGAAATAGACAATTCTCCGTGAGAATTTCCCACACACTCGCCATGGCAAAGCGGCCGGGTGTGTCAGCAACCTCCCACTTCATCGCAGTCAAAGACCAACATTAAACATTATATAAGAAATAACCGTTCAATGCAAGAAAAACTCCTATTTTTCTTGGAACGACACACTTTAGATATTATACATTTGCCTAATAATGTTTTCAACCCATTGTCATGATGTTTTTAAATTCATATGAATAATTCTTTTTATTAAATCTTACAAAATATTTTTTTACTCTTGTAATAGAAAAAAGCGAGCCTTAATTGGCTCGCTTTTTTTAAAGATTTTTTTTACTCAACAATCGCAGATACTACACCTGCACCTACAGTACGTCCACCCTCGCGGATAGAGAATTTAGTACCTTCTTCGATCGCGATTGGAGAGATAAGTTCTACTGTCATTTCAACGTTGTCTCCAGGCATAACCATTTCTACGCCTTCTGGTAAAGTGATGATACCAGTTACGTCAGTTGTACGGAAGTAGAACTGTGGACGGTAGTTTGAGAAGAATGGAGTATGACGTCCACCTTCTTCTTTAGAAAGAACGTATACCTCAGCTTTGAATTTTTTGTGAGGTGTAATAGAACCTGGTTTTGCTAATACTTGACCGCGCTCAACTTCGTCACGAGCAATACCGCGAAGAAGTGCACCGATGTTGTCACCAGCTTCTGCATAGTCAAGAAGCTTACGGAACATTTCAACACCAGTTACAGTTGTTTTCTTAGGCTCATCAGCTAGACCGATGATCTCTACTTCGTCACCAACTTTAACTTGTCCACGCTCTACACGACCTGTAGCAACTGTACCACGACCAGTGATAGAGAATACGTCCTCAACAGGCATCATGAATGGCTTATCAGTGTCACGCTCAGGAGTTGGAATGTACTCGTCAACAGCGTTCATAAGCTCCATGATTTTTTCTTCCCACTCAGCGTCTCCTTCAAGAGCTTTAAGAGCAGAACCTTTAATAACTGGTACTTCGTCACCAGGGAAGTCGTATTCAGAAAGAAGATCACGTACTTCCATTTCTACTAATTCTAGTAATTCTTCATCGTCTACCATATCACATTTGTTTAAGAATACAACGATGTATGGTACACCTACTTGACGAGAAAGAAGAATATGCTCACGTGTTTGTGGCATTGGACCGTCAGCAGCAGAAACTACAAGGATTGCACCGTCCATTTGAGCTGCACCAGTAATCATGTTTTTAACATAGTCAGCGTGTCCTGGGCAGTCAACGTGTGCATAGTGACGGTTGTCAGTTTCATATTCAACGTGTGCAGTAGAGATTGTGATACCACGTTCACGCTCTTCTGGAGCACCGTCGATTTGGTCATATGCACGAGCTTCAGCTTTACCAGATTTAGCAAGAACTGTAGTGATAGCAGCTGTTAAAGTTGTTTTACCATGGTCAACGTGACCGATTGTTCCAATGTTAACGTGTGGTTTAGAACGGTCGAATTTTTCTTTTGCCATTCTGAAATCCTCCTTAAGAGTTATTTAATAAGTATAGGGAATAGAAAGTGGAAGTAGAATTCCACTTTCTAGGTTTACAATAGTAGTTATACTGTATTAAAGGTTTAAAATCAATTATTCACCTTTATTTTTTTTGATAATTTCATCTGCAATGTTTTTCGGTACTTCTTCATAGTGGTCAAAGTGCATTGTGAATGTTCCACGACCTTGAGTGTTTGAACGTAATGCAGTTGCATAACCAAACATTTCTGCTAATGGAACCATTGCCTTAACCACTTGTGCGTTACCGCGAGCTTCCATTCCTTCAACGCGGCCACGACGAGAAGTAATGTCACCCATAATGTCACCCATGTACTCTTCAGGAATAACTACCTCTACCTTCATAACTGGCTCAAGAAGTACTGGGTTACATTTTTTTGCAGCGTTCTTAAGGGCAAGAGATGCCGCAACTTTGAATGCCATTTCACTAGAGTCAACATCATGGTAAGATCCATCAAACAATTTAGCTTTAATGTCGATTAGTGGATATCCAGCTAAGACACCATTTTGCATAGCATCTTCAAGTCCTGCTTGAACCGCTGGGATATATTCACGTGGTACGACACCACCGACGATTGCGTTTTCAAACTCGAATCCTTTACCTTCTTCATTTGGAGAGAATTCGATCCAAACATGTCCGTATTGTCCGCGTCCACCAGATTGACGAACGAATTTACCTTCAACCTGTGCACTAGAACGAAATGTTTCACGATACGCAACCTGTGGAGCACCAACATTTGCTTCTACCTTAAATTCACGTTTCATACGGTCGACAATGATATCTAGGTGAAGCTCACCCATACCTGAAATGATTGTTTGTCCAGTTTCAGGATCTGTGTGTGCTTTAAATGTTGGGTCTTCTTCAGCTAATTTTTGCAGCGCCGTTGACATTTTGTCTTGGTCTGCTTTTGATTTAGGTTCAATGGCAACGGAGATTACAGGCTCCGGAAACTCCATTGATTCAAGAATAACTTGGTTCTTTTCATCACATAAAGTGTCACCAGTTGTTGTGTCTTTTAAACCTACTGCTGCAGCAATGTCACCAGAATATACTGTAGGAATTTCTTCGCGGTGGTTTGCGTGCATTTGTAGGATACGACCAATACGCTCGCGCTTACCTTTAGTTGAGTTTAATACATAAGAACCAGAGTTTAAAGTACCAGAATATACGCGGAAGAAAGTTAACTTTCCAACATATGGGTCAGTCATAACTTTGAACGCCAATGCTGCAAATGGTGCGTCATCACTTGACTCACGTGTTACTTCTTCCTCTGTTCCAGGAACAATTCCTTTGATTGCCGGTACATCAGTTGGTGCTGGTAAATAATCAAGAACAGCATCCAACATCAATTGAACACCTTTGTTTTTGAACGCAGATCCACAAAGAACTGGGTAGAATTCTACATTACATGTACCTTTACGGATAGCGGCTTTAATTTCTTCAACTGTAATATCTTCACCTTCAAGGTACTTCATCATCAGTTCTTCATCAAGTTCAGCAACTGCTTCAATTAATTTTCCACGATACTCTTCAGCTTGCTCTTTGTACTCATCTGGAATTTCACGAGCATCTGCACGTGTACCTAAATCATCTAAATAGTAATAAGCTTTCATTTCTACTAAGTCGATGATTCCTTCAAACTGATCCTCAGCACCAATTGGCAATTGGATTGGATGAGCATTTGCTTGCAAGCGATCATGTAATGTTTTAACTGAGTATAAGAAATCTGCCCCGATCTTATCCATTTTGTTTACGAATACGATACGAGGAACTCCATAAGTTGTTGCCTGACGCCAAACCGTTTCAGTTTGTGGTTCTACACCAGATTGTGCGTCAAGAACAGCAACTGCTCCGTCTAAGACGCGAAGAGAGCGCTCAACCTCTACTGTAAAGTCTACGTGTCCTGGAGTATCAATAATGTTGATACGATGCCCTTTCCACTGAGCAGTTGTTGCGGCAGATGTAATAGTGATTCCACGCTCTTGCTCTTGTTCCATCCAGTCCATTTGGGAAGCACCTTCGTGTGTTTCCCCAATTTTATGAATGCGTCCTGTATAGAACAAGATACGCTCAGTGGTTGTAGTCTTACCAGCATCGATGTGAGCCATGATACCGATGTTACGAGTTTTTTCTAAGGAGAACTCTCTTGGCATTTGGTATTTCTCCTTCCTTATGTGAATATTGGTTTATAAAAAATTAAATAATTACCAACGATAGTGAGCAAATGCTTTGTTTGCTTCTGCCATTTTATGAGTGTCTTCACGCTTTTTAACAGCTGCTCCAGTGTTGTTAGCTGCGTCAATAATTTCGTTAGCTAAGCGCTCCTCCATCGTTTTTTCACCACGAAGACGAGCGTAGTTTACTAACCAACGAAGTCCAAGTGTAGTACGGCGATCTGGACGAACTTCTACAGGCACTTGATAGTTCGCACCACCGACACGACGTGCACGAACTTCAAGAACAGGCATAACGTTTTTAAGAGCTTGTTCAAATACTTCCATCGGATCGTTGCCAGTTCGCTCCTTTACGATGTCAAACGCTTTGTAAAGGATTGTTTGTGCTTTTTGCTTTTTGCCATCAACCATAATTTTGTTGATTAAACGTGTCACAAGCTTAGAGTTATAAATTGGATCTGGTAATACATCACGTTTTGCTACAGCACCTTTACGTGGCATATGATGTTCCTCCCTTCATACTGTAATTCATATTGATGCTTCTATTATTTTTTAGGACGTTTTGTACCGTATTTTGAACGACCTTGTTTGCGATTTTCAACACCAGCAGTATCTAACGCACCACGAACAATGTGATAACGTACCCCTGGCAAGTCTTTAACACGTCCACCACGAATTAACACAACACTGTGTTCTTGTAAGTTGTGTCCGATACCTGGAATATAAGCTGTCACTTCGATTCCGTTTGTTAAACGAACACGAGCATATTTACGAAGCGCTGAGTTTGGTTTTTTAGGTGTCATTGTACCAACACGAGTACAAACTCCACGTTTTTGTGGTGATGATACGTTAGTGTGCTCTTTTTTAAAGCTGTTGTATCCTTTATTTAACGCAGGTGACTTAGATTTTTCAATTTTACGAGTACGTCCCTTGCGCACTAATTGGTTAATTGTAGGCATGTTTATGTTCCTCCCTTCGTAAAATTTTAATACCACACATCCAGGTGGTTCATATTTTGGTAAAAACAAAGTTTTTGCAGATGAACTCTACAAAAACAGTTGTTTATTTTATAATGGCTACAGCTGCAGCTCCCACTTCAATTCCACAAGCTTTTCCAAGCTTTTTCATGGAGTCGACTTTTGTAATAGGAACTTGTTTTTGCTCAGCCAATTGTATAACTTTCATCGTCACTCTCGGTTCGGCATCCTCAGCAATCACAACTTCCTTTACTAGGTCGTTTTTTAGAGCTTTCGCTGTTTGCTTCGTACCAACAATTATTTTTTCAGCCTGCGATACTTTTTCATAAGACATTTGATCATATCCTCCAAAGTAACAGGTTAAGATTGAGCACCTTGATAATAGTAACATTATAGGGGGATGGATGTCAACTGACTGAATACATTTTCTTTTAAATCCATCCAGTAACATCCATCCATTTTTTAGATTTGAAGTTTACTCAACTGCAACCGTTGTGTCTGTTGATTGCACCTTAGAAACTGGTTTTACTTTTCGATAACGCGGCATACCTGTACCAGCTGGCACAAGTTTACCGATAATGACGTTTTCTTTCAAGCCGAGCAACTCGTCACGTTTCCCTTTAATGGCAGCGTCTGTAAGCACACGTGTTGTTTCTTGGAAGGATGCTGCAGATAAAAACGACTCTGTTTCAAGTGATGCTTTTGTAATACCAAGGAGTACTGGTCTGCCCGTTGCAGGACGTTTCCCTTCCAATAATACCTTCTTATTCGCATCTGTGAATTGATGGACATCTAGAAGTGTTCCTGGCAATACATCTGTATCCCCTGGATCTATGACACGCACTTTGCGAAGCATTTGACGAACCATTACCTCAATATGTTTATCGCCAATTTCTACCCCTTGCATACGGTACACTTTTTGCACTTCACGTAATAAATATTCTTGAACAGCTAAAATGTCTTTCACTTTTAATAGTTCTTTCGGGTCAACAGAACCTTCTGTAATCTCTTGACCGCGTTCTACTTTATCGCCTTTTGATACTTTTAAACGAGCATTGAATGGTGCAGTGTATGTTCTTGTTTCCACTTCACCTTGAACAACAATTTCTTGTTGTTTATCCCGGATTTCATTAATTTCAGTAACAACACCGTCAATTTCAGAAATAACAGCTTGACCTTTCGGATTGCGCGCTTCGAACAACTCTTGAACACGAGGCAAACCTTGTGTAATATCGTCTCCCGCAACCCCACCTGTGTGGAATGTACGCATTGTTAACTGTGTACCTGGTTCACCAATAGATTGAGCCGCGATAATACCGACAGCTTCACCGACTTCAACCTCGGATCCAGTTGCTAAATTACGTCCATAACATTTTTTACATACACCGTGTCTTGTGTTACATGTAAACGCAGAACGAATCCATACTTCTTCAATACCAGCATTAATAATCTCGCTAGCAATATCCTCTGTAATCATTTCATTTTCTTTTACTAGAACTTCGCCAGTTTCTGGGTGTTTTACGGTTCTGCGTGCATATCGTCCAATAATGCGTTCCTCAAGCTTTTCGATGACTTCTGTACCATCTTGTAGTGCTCTTGCTAAAATACCACGGTCAGTACCACAGTCTTCTTCACGAATAATTACATCTTGAGCAACATCTACTAGTCGGCGAGTTAAATAACCAGAGTCCGCTGTTTTTAACGCTGTATCCGCAAGACCTTTACGAGCACCGTGTGTAGAGATAAAGTACTCTAATACGGTTAATCCTTCACGGAAGCTAGATTTAATCGGCAGCTCAATGATACGACCAGCTGGGTTTGCCATCAATCCACGCATACCAGCAAGCTGCGTGAAGTTAGATGCGTTACCACGAGCACCAGAGTCACTCATCATGAAGATCGGATTCATCTTATCTAAAGATTTCATCAGCTTACTTTGGATGGTGTCTTTCGCAGCACTCCAGATAGAAATAACTCTGTCATAACGTTCATCTTCGGTAATTAATCCACGTCTAAACTGTTTCATGACATTGTCTACTTTTGCTTGTGCTTCTCTCAAGATTTCTTCTTTTTCACCTAGAACGACAATGTCAGAAACACCAATCGTAATTCCAGCTTTCGTAGAGTATTTAAACCCTAAGTCTTTTAAGCGGTCAAGCATTTTGGATGTTTCAGTAATAGCAAATCGTTTAAAGACTTCCGCAATGATTTTTCCTAAGATACCCTTTTTAAATGGCGGAATAATCTCTTGGTTTTGAATATGTTCTTTTACATTTACAGAAGGGTCAATGAAATATTTGTCAGGTGTTTTTTCTTGAATATTTTCTGCCGTTGGTTCGTTAATGTAAGGGAATGAGTTTGGAAGAATCTCATTAAAGATTAACTTACCAACAGTTGTGATTAATAACTTTTTATTTTGTTCCTCCGTAAATGTTTCATTTTTTAGAGAATCTGCATGCACAGCTACACGAGTGTGTAAGTGCACATAGCCATTTTGATAAGCAATTAACGCTTCGTCTGTATCTTTAAAGACTTTCCCTTCACCGATCGCACCTTCACGTTCCATTGTTAAGTAATAGTTTCCTAATACCATGTCTTGTGAAGGTGTTACAACTGGCTTACCGTCTTTCGGATTCAAAATATTTTGAGCCGCTAACATTAAGATACGAGCTTCGGCTTGTGCTTCAGCAGATAACGGAACGTGTACGGCCATTTGGTCTCCGTCAAAGTCAGCGTTATATGCTGTACAAACAAGCGGGTGAAGACGAATGGCACGCCCTTCAACAAGCGTTGGTTCAAACGCTTGAATACCAAGTCTATGAAGAGTTGGAGCACGGTTTAATAAGACAGGGTGCTCTTTAATCACCTCTTCTAACACATCCCATACTTCAGGATGAACACGTTCAATTTTCCGTTTCGCACTTTTAATGTTGTGAGCAAGCCCTTTTTCTACTAACTCTTTCATCACAAATGGCTTAAATAATTCGAGGGCCATTTCTTTCGGAAGACCACATTGATACATTTTTAAGTTTGGTCCTACAACGATAACAGAACGTCCAGAATAATCAACACGCTTACCGAGTAAGTTTTGACGGAAGCGACCTTGCTTACCTTTCAACATGTGAGAAAGAGATTTGAGTGGTCTGTTACCAGGTCCAGTTACAGGACGACCGCGACGACCATTATCAATCAGTGCATCTACTGCTTCTTGGAGCATACGCTTCTCGTTTTGAACGATAATGCTTGGTGCACCTAAATCTAATAAGCGTTTTAAGCGATTGTTACGATTAATGACACGACGATATAAGTCGTTTAAGTCAGATGTTGCAAAACGTCCACCATCTAATTGCACCATTGGACGCAATTCAGGAGGAATGACTGGAAGTACATCCAAAATCATCCAAGATGGTTTGTTTCCAGAATTACGAAACGCTTCTAGCACTTCCAAACGTTTAATCGCACGTGTACGACGTTGACCTTGAGATGACTTCAGCTCTTCTTTTAATTGTTCAACCTCTTTGTCAAGGTCAATATCTTGAAGAAGCTTTTTAATTGCTTCTGCACCCATTGACGCTTGGAAGGAATTACCGTATTTTTCCCGATACGTACGGTATTCTTTTTCTGATAACAATTGTTTCTTTTCTAACGGTGTATCGCCAGGGTCTGTTACAACGTAAGATGCAAAGTAAATGACTTCTTCTAACGCTCTTGGAGACATGTCAAGGACAAGTCCCATACGGCTAGGAATTCCTTTGAAATACCAAATGTGAGAGACAGGGGCAGCGAGTTCAATATGCCCCATGCGCTCACGGCGAACTTTTGCACGTGTGACTTCAACACCACAGCGATCACAAACGACACCTTTATAGCGAACGCGCTTATATTTTCCACAATGACATTCCCAGTCTTTTGTTGGTCCGAAAATACGCTCACAGAAAAGACCATCTTTTTCAGGCTTTAAAGTTCGATAATTGATTGTTTCTGGCTTTTTCACTTCACCATATGACCAAGAACGGATTTTATCAGGTGAAGCAAGACCAATGTTCATGTATTCAAAGTTATTTACATCTAGCAAGGGGCCTACCTCCCTTTTCCTCTTCCGGTTTTAACCCTTATCGCCAAAATTTTACTCTTTCGTTACGACATCTTTTTCTTTTTCGTTCTTCGTCTCTTCCTCAGTATTTAAAGAGAGTCCTTCTGTTTGATTTGTATGATCTTCGTCTTCTAATTCTCTCATCTCAATTTCTGTTTCATCACTTGAAAGAATTTTTACATCCATACCTAAACTTTGAAGCTCTTTAATTAATACTTTAAAGGACTCAGGAACACCTGGTTCTGGTACATTTTCACCTTTTACAATAGCTTCGTAAGTTTTCACACGGCCGACAACATCATCAGATTTAACAGTAAGAATTTCTTGGAGAGTATAAGCAGCACCATAAGCCTCAAGCGCCCAAACCTCCATTTCACCAAAGCGTTGTCCACCAAATTGCGCTTTACCACCAAGCGGCTGTTGCGTAACAAGCGAGTATGGTCCAGTGGAACGAGCATGTAATTTGTCGTCAACCATGTGCGCTAGTTTAATCATATACATGATACCGACAGATACACGGTTATCAAACGGTTCACCTGTACGACCATCATAAAGAATTGTTTTGGCATCACGAGCCATACCTGCTTCTTCAAGAGTTGCCCAAACATCTTCTTCACGGGCACCATCGAATACAGGTGTTGCAACATGAATTCCAAGCTTTTTCGCTGCCATGCCAAGATGCAGTTCTAAGACCTGACCGATGTTCATTCGTGATGGAACCCCTAGAGGGTTTAACATGATATCAATTGGCGTTCCATCTGGTAAAAACGGCATGTCTTCTTCTGGAAGAATACGGGAAATAACACCTTTGTTACCATGGCGACCTGCCATTTTATCGCCTTCTGAAATCTTACGCTTTTGAACGATATAAACACGTACTAATTGGTTGACACCCGGTGGTAATTCATCACCATCTTCACGGTTAAAGACTTTCACATCAAGAACAATACCTCCGCCACCATGTGGTACTCTCAATGATGTATCACGAACTTCACGAGCTTTTTCACCGAAAATCGCATGTAAAAGTCTTTCCTCGGCTGTTAGCTCAGTCACACCTTTTGGCGTAACTTTACCAACTAGTAAGTCACCATCTTTTACTTCCGCACCGATGCGAACAATTCCACGCTCATCTAGGTTTTTAAGCGCATCTTCACCAACGTTTGGTATATCACGAGTAATTTCTTCTGGTCCTAATTTCGTGTCGCGGGATTCTGACTCATATTCTTCAATATGAATGGATGTGTAAACGTCATCCTTCACGAGACGCTCACTCATGATAATAGCATCTTCGTAGTTATACCCATCCCATGTCATGAATGCTACTAATACATTTCGTCCAAGCGCCAATTCACCTTTTTCCATTGAAGGACCATCAGCCAAAATTTCACCTTTTTCCACTTCATCCCCAACAGAAACAATTGGACGTTGGTTGTAGCAAGTACCTTGGTTTGAACGAACAAACTTAAGTAAATTGTATTTATCAAGATCACCTTTTACTTTTTGACCGTCAATTTCTTCGTAACGACGAACATAAATACGATTTGCTTCTACTCGTTCAACAACACCAGCGTGTTTACAAATGACTGCCGCTCCAGAGTCCTTCGCAGACACATATTCCATACCCGTACCAACAATTGGAGCCTCTGGCTGTAATAAAGGTACAGCTTGACGTTGCATGTTTGCACCCATAAGCGCGCGGTTGGAGTCGTCGTTTTCTAAGAATGGAATACATGCTGTCGCTGCAGACACAACTTGCTTCGGAGAAACGTCCATATAATCGACACGGTCACGTTTGACAACTGTGTTTTCACCGCGAAAGCGAGCAACGATATTTTCATCTAGGAAAGAGCCGTCTTCAGCTAAACGAGCATTCGCTTGGGCCACAACATAGTTATCCTCTTCATCAGCTGTCAAATAATCGATTTGGTTAGTTACTTTTCCAGTTTCTGGATCAACACGACGATAAGGTGTTTCGATGAATCCAAAACGATTAACTTTTGCATAAGTAGATAAAGAGTTAATTAATCCGATGTTTGGACCCTCTGGCGTTTCAATTGGACACATACGTCCATAGTGAGAATAGTGAACGTCACGCACTTCAAATCCTGCACGTTCACGTGTTAAACCACCAGGACCTAATGCTGATAAACGGCGTTTATGCGTTAACTCAGCAAGTGGGTTTGTTTGGTCCATAAACTGTGATAGCTGCGAACTACCAAAGAATTCTTTAATTGATGCAATGACTGGACGAATGTTAATTAACTGCTGTGGTGTAATTGTGTTTGTATCTTGAATCGACATTCTTTCACGTACAACGCGTTCCATGCGAGAAAGACCGATACGGAACTGATTTTGCAACAATTCACCGACAGATCGTAAACGACGATTACCTAAGTGATCGATATCATCTGTATTTCCTACACCATGTAGCAAATTGAAGAAATAACTAATAGAAGCAATGATATCTGCTGGTGTAATATTTTTGATGTTTTCATCAATATTTGCGTTGCTAATAACGTTAATCACTTGCTCGCCATTAGGGTCATTCGGTGCATAAATTTTAATAGATTGTAGCGTAATTTCTTCTTCTACTACGCCACCGATCGGATTGAATTTTTTAAAGCCAACACCATTTTCAAGATGATGAAGAATTCGATCTAACGTTCTTCTATCAATTAACGTATCCTTTTCTGCAATGATTTCACCAGTTTCAGGATCTACTAGTGTTTCAGCTAAACGTTGATTAAATAGGCGGTTTTTAATATGAAGCTTTTTATTAATTTTGTAACGTCCAACACTTGCTAAATCATAGCGTTTTGGATCAAAAAAGCGTGAAATTAACAAACTTTTTGCGTTTTCAACTGTCGGAGGCTCTCCAGGACGCAAACGCTCATAAATTTCAAGCAATGCTTTTTCCGTACTCTCTGTGTTGTCTTTATCTAATGTGTTGCGTAAATATTCATTTTCACCAAATAGATCAATGATTTCCTGATCTGAACTAAACCCAAGGGCACGTAAAAGAACCGTAACTGGTAATTTACGAGTGCGGTCAATGCGAACATATACAACATCCTTCGCATCTGTTTCATACTCTAACCAAGCGCCACGGTTTGGAATAACAGTTGCCGTAAATCCTTTTTTGCCGTTTTTATCTACTTTATCGCTGTAATATACACTTGGAGAACGTACTAATTGGGAGACGATTACACGCTCTGCACCATTGATCACGAATGTACCGGTTTCCGTCATAAGCGGGAAATCACCCATGAATACATCCTGATCTTTTACTTCGCCCGTCTCCTTATTAATAAGGCGGACCTTAACACGGAGAGGAGCGGAGTATGTAACATCGCGTTCCTTTGACTCTTCTACAGAATATTTAGGTTCACCTAAACTATAATCAATAAACTCTAACGAGAGGTTACCAGTGAAATCTTCGATAGGAGAAATGTCTTGGAACATTTCGCGAAGCCCTTCATCAAGAAACCACTGATAAGAAGAGGTTTGAATTTCAATAAGATTTGGCAATTCTAACACTTCGCTTATACGCGCATAACTTCTACGTTGGCGGTGTCGTCCATACTGAACTAGTTGACCTGTCAACTGATTCACCCCTCAAATTAAGCGTAATATATATCTTGTAAATAGTATTTAAACGTAATATAAGCACGCAAATACTATTACAAGGTTAAAAGCAAAAAGAAAGGGTTTTTCTAAACAGAAAACCTCTTAAAAACGAATATTCGATTTTATTATTTTTCCCTCAAATACTGAAATTATACATAATAAAAAACAAGGAGCATTAACGAATATATATTGGCATTTTATAATGTTAACATATACAAATTTTATAGTCAATCTTTTTTTGCTTTTATAATGTAATAGCCTTTTTTCTTCTCAACAACCTCAACAAACGAAAAAAGTTCTTTGAGCTTCTTCAAGGCCGAGGATGCTCCTTGCTTTTTCTGTATAACAACCCAAAGCTCACCACCAGGAACTAAATGATGAAAGCTCCCTTCAAATATCGAAAAAACTACGTGCTTTCCAGCTCTTATTGGCGGATTTGTCAATATGGCTGCATACTGTTTTTCATTTATTTTTTCAAATAAATCACTTTGAAAAATGCTTACATTTTTCACTTGATTAATTTGAGCATTTTCTTTAGCAAGCTCGATGGCCCGTTCATTAATATCAATCATATCTACCATTCTCATTGGTTCAGCAGCAGCAACCGCTAAACCAATCGGTCCATAGCCACAGCCAATATCTAATATATTTCCATCTTCTTCAGGAGACTCAAATGATTCAATTAATATCCGCGAACCAAAATCTACTTCACTTTTTGAAAACACACCTGCATCTGTAACAAAGCGAAACTCTTTTCCTCTTAAATCATATGTAAATGTTTTGCGATTACTTTTAGCTGAAGGCCGTTCTGAATAATAATGCTCACTCATATAGATCCCGTCCCCTTTATAAAGAAGTATCGGTCTTTTCAAACCATTTTATTCTCCATTTAAGCAAAGAGAAAAAGCCCGCCATTATACAGCGAGCTTTTTGTCTAGCGTTTATTACTTCACTTCAACAGAAGCGCCAACTTCTTCAAGTTTACCTTTGATTTCTTCAGCTTCTTCTTTAGAAACGCCTTCTTTAAGTGGTTTTGGAGTATTGTCTACTAATTCTTTAGCTTCTTTTAAGCCAAGACCAGTGATTTCACGAACAACTTTGATAACTTTGATTTTTTGAGCACCTGCGTCATTAAGCACAACATCAAACTCAGTTTTCTCAGCAGCAGCTTCGCCAGCAGCAGCGCCACCCATAACAGCTACAGGAGCAGCAGCAGTTACACCAAATTCCTCTTCAATTGCTTTTACTAAATCATTAAGTTCAAGAACAGTCATTTCTTTAATCGCTTCAATAATTTGTTCTTTAGTCATTTGTTTTTCCTCCTTATTTTTGGTTTTTTATATCGTTAACAAGCGTTTTTGAATTGTTCGGCTATTAGGCACCTTGTTCTTCTTTTTGATCGGCAACAGCCTTTGCAGCAAGTGCAAAGTTGCGCATTGGAGCTTGAAGAACAGATAGTAACATAGAAAGTAGACCTTCGCGTGAAGGAAGCTCTGCAATCGCTTTGATTTCTTCAAGAGTTGCAATATTTCCTTCAATAACACCTGCTTTAATTTCAAGCGCTTCATGCTCTTTAGCAAACTCACTTAAAATTTTCGCAGGCGCTACTACGTCCTCAGTGCTGAACGCAATGGCGTTAGGGCCTGTTAGAACATCGTTAAGCTCTGTTAGTTCAACTTGCTCAACTGCACGACGAGTTAATGTGTTTTTATAAACTTTGAACTCAACATTTGCTTCACGAAGCTTTTTACGAAGCTCAGTTACTTCCGCAACGTTTAAACCACGGTAATCTACAATGATTGTCGAAACACTGTCACGGAGCTTGCCAGCAATTTCTTCAACGATTTGCTTTTTTTGTTCGATAGCGCTGCTCATTTGTTACACCTCCTGTAGATTAAGAGTAGGCACTTATACCGTCTGGTGCAAATTAAAACCTCCATGCCGCAGACATGGAGGTATCATACAAATAAGCATACAAACGCTTAATCTATATCTTCACACCTCGGTAGGAAATTAAGCCTTTTAGGCACCTACTGTCTACGGTATAAATGAAATCTATTCAATTAAACAACATGGTTGATTATATCAAAACAAAAGTAGGATGTCAATTGACATTAGTTTTTCACAACAAATGTTGACGGATCAACTTTAATGCCGGGTCCCATCGTTGATGTTACAGAGATGTTTTTTATATAAGTTCCTTTTGCAGCAGCTGGCTTCGCTTTTAATAATGTTTCATAAATCGTAGTAAAGTTTTCAACTAATTTTTCATCATCAAAAGAAACTTTACCGATTGGTACATGTACGTTACCAGCTTTATCTACACGATATTCTACTTTACCTGCTTTAATTTCTTTTACAGCTTTTTCAACTTCAAATGTAACAGTTCCAGTTTTAGGGTTCGGCATTAAACCTTTAGGTCCTAGTACACGACCGAGTTTACCAACCTCTCCCATCATATCTGGAGTTGCAACAACTACATCGAAGTCAAACCAACCTTGTTGGATTTTATTAATGTAGTCAGAATCACCAACATAGTCTGCACCAGCAGCTTCTGCTTCTTTCGCTTTTTCACCTTTAGCAAACACAAGAATGCGTTGAGTTTTTCCAGTTCCATTAGGTAAAACAACCGCACCGCGAATTTGTTGATCGTTTTTACGAGGATCAACTCCTAAACGGAATGCCACCTCTACTGTTGCATCAAAGTTTGCAATATTTGTCTTTTTCACTAATGCAATAGCTTCTTTTACGTCATAAGCTTTAGAACGATCGACAAGCTTAGCAGCTTCAAGATATTTTTTCCCTTTTTTCGGCATTTCATTTTCCTCCTTATGTGGTTTTAGCGGAATAACCTCCCACGAATAAAGGTTGCGAACTTGATACCGACCAAACTCGCAACCCTAAAACAACAACTTTGTCTTTGGGATTAGTCTTCAATGACAATACCCATGCTGCGCGCAGTACCTTCTACCATACGCATTGCAGCTTCAATGCTAGCTGCGTTTAAGTCAGGCATTTTTGTTTCGGCAATCTCACGCACTTTATCGCGCTTGATTGTCGCTACTTTATTACGATTTGGCTCACCAGAACCTGACTCAATTCCAGCTGCTTTCTTTAATAATACAGCAGCAGGCGGAGTTTTCGTAATAAATGTAAATGAACGGTCTTCATAAACCGTAATTTCAACAGGAATAATTAAACCAGCTTGATCTGCTGTGCGAGCGTTAAATTCTTTACAGAATCCCATGATGTTAACACCCGCTTGACCTAATGCAGGACCAACAGGCGGCGCTGGGTTCGCTTTTCCAGCTGGGATTTGTAATTTAACGATTTTGACTACTTTTTTAGCCACGAGACACACCTCCTTAAGTCCGTGATGTGGTAATAGGGACAACACCCTCCCACTCATGCAACAATCATTCTTTATATGAATGATAAACGAAAAATTTTATAAATGTTCTGCCCCATTACGAGACATACTGACTTATGAAATATTACCACTTTTTTGGTTCTATTTCAAGGTTGTTTTAAAAAATTATAATTTAGATATTTGGGAAAACTCAAGTTCAACAGGTGTTTCACGACCAAACATATTAACGAGAACTTTTACTTTATTTTTATCATAATCAATCTCCTCAATCACACCTGTAAAATTCGCAAAGGGTCCATCTGTTACTTTTACGGTTTCTTTCAACTCAAAGTCGAAATCTATGCGAGAGTCATCCATTCCCATTCGTTTTAAAATTGCATTTACTTCTTCAGGTAAAAGTGGAGTTGGTTTCGAACCAGAGCCTGATGACCCTACGAATCCTGTTACACCTGGTGTATTTCTTACTACATACCAAGAGTCGTCTGTCATAATTAATTCTACAAGAACATATCCAGGGAAGACTTTTTTCTTTGATATTTTCGTTTTACCATTTTTCATATCCTTTTCCTCTTCCTCTGGCACAACAACCCGGAAAATTTTATCTTGCATCCCCATGGACTCAACACGCTTTTCTAAATTCGCTTTTACTTTATTTTCATAACCTGAATAAGTGTGAACAACATACCAGTTCTTTTCCATATTTAAGGACTTTGTCCTTCCCTCCCCACAATTGTTCAAACAATCGATCATCCATATCTTCACATAATTAAAAAACCCGTTAAACGGGTTTGAGTTGCTAATTGAATATCTACCATTATAGCACGAATTGTAGACTTTTATTCAAAAAATAAGCGGATAAGTTCTGAAATTCCTAAATCGATGACAGCAAAAAAGATTGAAAGGAAAGCCACTGTTGTTATAACTGTAATTGTGTAACGTGTCAATTCTTTTCCTTTTGGCCAGCTAACTCTTTTCATTTCTTTGGCAACATCACGGAAAAACTTTATTAATCGCTGCATTCGTGTACCTCCAAAGTCATTTTGTTTCGCGATGAGGAGTATGAGCATTGCATGTTTTACAAAATTTCTTTATTTCTAACCGTTTCGCAGCGTCGGTTATATTTTTCATTGTTGAATAGTTGCGATTTCCACATTGCACACAAGCTAATACAATTTTTTTACGCATAAGAACACCTACCGCTATTTATCCTATTAAACTGTATCATAGCGGTATTTTAACTGTCAATGCGATTAGGAAGTAATTTCTCTTAATTCCAGATATCTCTCAAGCTTTCTCTTAACGCGTTGCAGGGCATTATCAATAGATTTCACATGTCTGTTTAACTCTTCGGAAATTTCTTGATAAGAGCGTCCATCTAAATATAGCACTAAAACCTTTCGTTCCAAATCAGATAAAATTTCCCCCATTTTTAATTCAATATCGTCAAATTCTTCTTGATTTATAATTAATTCTTCTGGATCCATTACCTTCGCCCCTGAAATGATATCCAATAGCGTACGATCAGACTCTTCATCATAGATGGGTTTATCTAATGAAACATAGGAGTTAAGAGGAATATGCTTTTGACGGGTTGCGGTTTTTATCGCAGTAATAATTTGGCGGGTAATACATAGCTCTGCGAAAGCCTTAAAGGAGGTAAGCTTGTCCTCTTTAAAATCACGAATAGCTTTATATAGACCGATCATTCCTTCTTGAACGATATCCTCACGATCTGCTCCAATAAGAAAATAAGACCGTGCTTTAGCGCGGACAAAATTTTGGTATTTGGTAATTAAATAATCAAGCGCATCACTATCACCATTATGAACAAGCTCTACAATTTGCTCGTCCTCGAATGTTTTTAGCGAATTTTTTGTCATTTCCCCCTTGTTGCCTTTCACACTCACACAGATTCCCCCCGACCGGAAATTAGGAAAAATTGTTAAAAATATTATACGTTAAAATTTCTGTAAGCGTCAACCAAACGCTTATTCGAGATCTCCTCGTCTCCATTTTTCGAATTGTTTAGCCACTTCATCCGATAATTTAATTTTTGACTGCGGACGTTTCTCTTGAATTTTTTTTACTTTATTTCGAATTCGAGACTCAATGGATTCCATTTCAGCCAAAAGCTCTCTTGCTGATTTTCGCAACGCTCCTTGTGAAAAGACTGTCCATTGTTCCGTATAGTCCGATGTTGCTACATATATTTTAGACTTGACTGAAAGCAATGTTTTAATGAGTTTTTCAATTCGTTCATCAGCTGTTTCGTTTTCTCGTGTAAAAATCACTTCGACACCAGATTGTATATATTTTTTTTCAATCCCTTTTACTAAGTGGGCATCAAATACAACAATGACACGAAATCCTGTATAGGCTTGATATTCAGCCATTTTTTGAATTAATAAATCTCGAGCATGCTCTAAATTGTCATTTTTTAATGCTTCAAGCTCCGGCCATGCACCGATGATGTTATATCCATCAACAAGAAGGATATTCATTTTTTCTTTACACTCCTAAAGGATGCCGCTTTCGATATACCTCATACATTAACAGGCCTGCAGCTACGGAAGCATTTAAAGAAGTGACTTGTCCAACCATTGGGAGCTTCACGAGAAAATCACATTTTTCTTTGATAAGCCTTCCGATCCCCTTTCCTTCACTGCCAATGACGAGAGCTAGAGGCATCGTTCCATCAAGTGTACGATAATCTTCAGCACCTTTTGCATCAGTTCCGACCACCCACAATCCACGTTCTTTTAGTTCATCAATGGTTCGCGCTAAATTTGTAACTCGAACAACAGGAATGTATTCAATAGCTCCAGTAGAAGCTTTTGCTACCGCTTGTGTTAAGCCGACAGCTCTTCTTTTCGGAATAATAATACCGTGAGCTCCCACTGCATCCGCACTGCGCATGATCGATCCTAAATTGTGAGGGTCTTCAATTTCATCTAATAATAAGAAAAAAGGTGCTTCATTCCGATTATGAGCGCGTTGAAACAATTCCTCTAAATCACTGTAATGATAAGAAGCAACTTGTGCTGCAACCCCTTGATGATTTCCCGTAAACATTTGATCTAGCTTTTTTTTTGGCACAAATTGAACCGATACCCCTTTATCTTTCGCTAATGTGATAATTTTTTGCGCCTGTCCTTTTGTCGAATGCTCTGCAATCCAAATTTTATGAATTTGACGTTTAGAACGCAATGCTTCTATAACAGGATTTCTACCGATAATATATTCTTCACTCATTGCACTTCCCCCTTTCTATCTTACAAGAGATCGCTTCTTTTATGATTTCCTCTAAACGCTTTAACTCTCCATTTAAAAAATGATACCCAATTAATGCTTCAAATGCTGTACTATATCGATACGTTTGCACATCTGTATTTTTCGGAATGGTTCCCGATTTCGCATTCCTTCCTCGTTTGATGATCAATAGCTCTTCATCTGAAAAAAAATTCTTATTTGTTAACTTTTTTAAAATGGCTGCTTGTGACTTCGCCGAGACAAAGTATTTTGCCATTTGATGAAGCTTATTTGGTTTTACATTTCCAGTAGAAAGCAAGTGATGCCGTATATATACTTCATATACAGCATCACCCATATACGCAAGGGCCAGCCCATTTAATTGCTTAACATCTTTTACTTTTTCAAGTTCGATCATATTTTATCCTCTTTTCCATCTTGTTCCTTGCGGGGTATCTTCTAAAATAATATTCATCTCTTTTAGTTGATCACGAATTTGGTCAGCTAATGCAAAATTTCGTTCTTTTCGTGCTTGGTTTCTTTTTTTAATTAATTCTTCAATTTCTTCATCTAAAAGTTCAGTTTGAGCAAATGATACTCCTAATACGCCCCCTAATTCATCAAATGTACGTAAGAATGAATGAATCACTTCTTCTGATGTGTTTTTCTCTTCTAAATAGTAGTTTGCTTGCTTTGCCAATTCAAAGAGAACGGAAATGCCATTTGCTGTATTAAAGTCATCATTCATTTCCCGAATAAAATCTTGTCTATATCCTTCGATTTTATTTAACCATTCTTGATTATGATCGGTTAAGTTTGTACTTGCTTTTAAGCGATGTTGTAAGTTTGCATAAGATGTTTTTAATCTTTCCAATGCATTTTTTGTACTTTCTAATAACTCTTCCGAATAATTAATCGGATGCCGGTAATGAACAGATAACATAAAGAAACGAAGCACTTGAGGATCATGTTTCTTCACAATATCGTGTACAAGAACAAAATTACCTAATGATTTAGACATTTTTTCATTGTTGATATTGATGTATCCATTATGCATCCAATATTTTGCAAACGGTTTTCCTGTTAAAGCTTCCGATTGGGCAATTTCATTTTCATGATGCGGAAATGTTAAATCCTGTCCCCCAGCATGAATATCAATTGTATCTCCTAAATATTTACGAGCCATCGCAGAACATTCAATATGCCATCCTGGACGACCTTTTCCCCACGGGCTATCCCAGGAAATTTCCCCTTCCTTCGCCGCTTTCCATAAAGCAAAATCTAAAGCATCTTGCTTTTTCTCTCCGACTTGAATGCGGGCACCAGCACGCAGCTCATCTATTGATTGATGTGAAAGTTTTCCATAGCCTTCAAATGACCTTGTTTTATAATAAACATCCCCATCTACTTCATAAGCATATCCTTTTTTGATTAACGTATCGATAAATTCAATAATGACATCAATATTTTCAGTTACCCGTGGATGGATGTCTGCTTTTTTACAGCCTAATGCTTCAATGTCTTCAAAATAAGCTTTTATGAACCGTTCCGCAATGGCTGGAACATCCTCTCCTAAATCTTTTGCTGCTTTAATGAGCTTATCATCGACATCTGTAAAATTAGAAACATACTGGACATCATAACCACTAAACTCTAAATATCTACGAACTGTATCATATACAATAGCTGGTCTAGCATTTCCAATATGAATGTAGTTATAAACCGTTGGACCGCATACATACATCTTTACTTTTTTATCTTCTAATGGGATAAATGGTTCTTTTTTTCGGGTTAAAGTATTATGAATTTGAATACTCATTGAACAATCTCCTTTTCTTTGATCTTTTCTAATTCTTCCTTTAACCGTTTGATTTCCCCTTCGAGTTCTTTAAAACGATCAGCTATTGGATCTGGTAGATCACGATGGTTTAAATCTTTTTGAACTTTAACACCGTTTCGAACAACGACTCTTCCAGGTATCCCAACAACCGTTGAATTTTCTGGAACATCATGTAATACAACAGACCCAGCACCGATCTT
The DNA here is from genome assembly GCA_030812955.1 of Bacillus alveayuensis. Lineage (GTDB taxonomy): Bacteria > Bacillota > Bacilli > Bacillales > Aeribacillaceae > Bacillus_CB > Bacillus_CB alveayuensis. The sequence continues at coordinate 12,896 of JAUSTR010000018.1, read as the reverse complement.
CGAGTTTTCTCCAATCGTAATGGAACCTAAAACCTTGGCGCCTGTTGCGATTAAGACATTATCTTTAATCGTCGGGTGGCGCTTTCCTTTTTCTTTTCCAGTCCCCCCTAGTGTAACTCCTTGATAAACCGTAACATTATCTCCTATTTCACATGTTTCACCAATGACAACTCCCATGCCATGATCGATAAAAAATCTTCGACCAATTTTAGCACCAGGATGAATTTCGATCCCTGTAAAAAAACGACTAATTTGTGAGATTAAACGGGCAATAAAGTAAAATTTACGTTTATAAAAAGCATGAGCAATTCGATGTGCCCAAACGGCATGTAAACCAGAATACGTTAATATAACCTCTAGATAAGAACGAGCAGCAGGGTCTTGATCAAAAACTACCTCAATATCCTCTTTTAACATTTTAAACATTTGCACTCCCCCTTACGAATATGATTTCCCTACTAATTAAACTCATATCGCAGTCAAAATATTAGATAATAAAAAAACGCCTCTGTCAAATACAGAGACGCATATGCGCGCGGTTCCACTCTGTTTAGGAAACGAGATAAAAGGCCTCATTTCCTCAAACTTTGCTCAAATAACGGCGAGTGCCGCTTTTGTCTACTTACAAACAAGCAAGCTGTGTTCGACAAAAGACTCGAAGGTGCATTTCAGAAATGCTCAAACTTAAACCTCTTTCAGCCAAGGAGGTTCTCTCTGTAAGTTGAACATTTCCTACTTCTCCTTCTCAACGCTTTTTCTTATTCTAGTTATTTAATACATACTATATTATATTTAAACGAAAAAGTTAACTCAAAGCATCTTCCAATCTAGAGAGAATTTTCTCTTTACCTAAAAGTTCAATTGCAACCGGTAATTCAGGTCCGTGTGTTTGTCCTGTTGTTGCTACACGGATTGGCATAAACAATTTTTTCCCTTTTTGACCTGTCGCTTTTTGAACAGCTTTAATTGATTTTTTAATATGATCAGCCGTAAACTCTTCCAACGATTCTACTTCTGCTTTAAACGTACTTAAAACTTCGGGAACCTGCTCTTCTGATAGTACTGCCTTTGCCTCTTCATCATATTGAACATCATTTTTAAAGAACATTTCCGTCAATTCTACGATCTCAGCTCCATAGCTAAGCTGCTCTTGATATAATGAAATGAGGCGCTCAGCCCATTTTCTTTCTTGATCTGTCATTTGTTCTGGGAGGCGTCCAGCCTTCACTAAGTGTGGAAGAGTTAGTTCAACGACTTTTTCTAAATCTAAATTTTTCATGTATTGGTTGTTCATCCATTTTAACTTTTGTGTATCAAATACAGCAGGTGATTTAGATAATCGCTCTGGATCAAAAATTTCGATGAATTCTTCCTTGCTAAAAATTTCTTCTTCGCCAACAGGAGACCAACCGAGCAAGGCGATGAAGTTAAACAATGCTTCTGGTAAGTAACCTAAATCAGCATATTGCTCAATGAATTGAATAATGCTCTCATCACGTTTACTCAATTTTTTACGATTTTCATTCACAATCAACGTCATATGACCAAATACAGGCGGCGCCCAACCAAATGCTTCAAAAACCATCATTTGTTTCGGAGTATTGGAAATATGGTCTTCACCGCGTAATACGTGACTGATCTTCATCAGATGATCGTCAATGGCTACAGCAAAATTATAAGTCGGTGTACCATCTTTTTTGACAATAACAAAATCGCCAATATCATTCGAATCAAATGATATATCACCTTTTACAATGTCGTTCCAGTTGTATGTTTTACCTTGTGGTACACGAAATCGTATGCTTGGCATTCGTCCTTCTTTTTCAAAAGCTTCTCGTTCTTCAGCTGTTAAATTGGCACATTTCCCAGAGTAGCGAGGCATTTCACCACGTGCAACTTGTTCCTCACGTTCTTTTTCAAGCTCTTCCTCTGTACAATAACATTTATAAGCTAATCCTCGTTCCAATAAATCATTATAATACTTTTGATATATATCATTACGTTCTGACTGACGGTATGGTCCATAGTCGCCACCGACATCAATGCTTTCATCCCAATCTATTCCAAGCCATTTCAAATATTTCAGCTGACTTTGTTCTCCACCAGCAATATTACGTTTTTTATCTGTATCTTCAATCCGAATAATAAATTTCCCATTTTGGCTTCGGGCAAATAAATAGTTAAATAAAGCTGTACGCGCATTTCCAATATGCAAATGTCCAGTTGGACTTGGAGCATATCGGACCCTTACTTCACTTTTTGCCATTACGTTTGGCACCTCCACAGTTGTCATTTTAATGAAAGTTTTATGATTTACATTTCTGATCCGCTATAAATCCAAGCTTATTTTACCACCATTTATTATGACATTCAAAAGGATTACAGGTTTATATTTTTAAGGAGAACTACTGCTTGAGCAGCAATACCTTCTCCTCTTCCTGTAAAGCCAAGCTTCTCCGTTGTTGTCGCCTTAATATTCACTTGCTCTTCATTTGCTTCTAAGAGCCCAGCTATTCGCTTTTTCATTTTTGGTATATATGGAGCCATCTTCGGTTTTTGGGCAATAATGGTACAATCAACGTTTCCAAGTATATAGCCTTTCTCTTTTACTAAATTCCATACATGTTTTAATAAATTAGCAGAATCGGCATTTTTATAAGCTGGGTCTGTATCAGGAAAGTGCTTTCCAATATCCCCTGCACCGATTGCACCTAAACAAGCATCAGCAACTGTATGTAAGAGGACATCTGCATCAGAATGACCTAATAAGCCTTTTTCATACGGGATTTCAATACCACCAAGAATTAAAGGTCTTCCTTCAACTAGTTGATGTACATCAAAGCCTTGTCCAATTCGAAACACGCTCATCCCCCTCTTTCACTATGTAAAATCACTTTAGCAAACATTAAATCTTCCGGTGTGGTGATTTTAATATTCGTATATTCCCCTTCTATAACCGAAACTTTATGTCCCATTCGCTCGACCAGACTGGCATCATCCGTCCCGATAAAACCTTCTCGTTCAGCTGCTTCGTGCGCTTTTAATACAATTGAAAGACGAAAAGCTTGTGGGGTTTGCACCGCCCACAAGCTAGAACGATCTACAGTATCGACCACTTCCGATTCGTTCACACGTTTGATCGTATCTTTTACAGGAACAGCAATCACACAAGCCCCGCTGATAGTGGCTCTTTCAACTAATTGGTGGATGATTTTTTGCTGAATAAATGGTCTTGCACCATCATGAATAAGGACAATCTCCCCGGATTCAATGGCTTTAAGTCCATTATACACACTATGCTGCCGTTCCTTTCCTCCCTCAACCATCTTTTGAACCTTTTGAATATTATATTTATCTAACAAATCAATGAATTCATCTTTTTCTTTTGGATTAATAACAAGATAAATGCCGTTACATTTTGGATCTTGTTCAAATACTTTTAAAGTATGGATAATGATTGGTATTGAATCCAGTTCAATCAGCTGTTTATTTTTCCCCGCTTTCATTCTTTTCCCTTGTCCAGCGGCAGGAATGACGACCTGATACTTCATGCTACTTTCCCCTTACAAGGCTTTTTCTAATAATTTAGGCTTAGCAAAAATCATACGACCTGCTGACGTTTGTAATACACTTGTAACTAATACATCAATATTTTTACCAATGTAATCGCGTCCATCTTCTACTACGATCATCGTTCCATCATCAAGATAAGCAACACCTTGATTATGTTCTTTACCGTCTTTAATCACTTGAACATTCAACTCTTCCCCAGGTAATACAATCGGTTTTACGGCATTTGCTAAATCATTAATGTTAAGAACAGGAACATTTTGCAGCTCACAAACTTTATTTAAATTAAAATCATTTGTCACCACTACACCTGAAATAATTTTCGCCAATTTAACGAGCTTACTATCAACTTCTTGAACATCTTCAAAATCGCCTTCATAAATTTCGACTTTAATATCAAGCTCTTTTTGAATACGGTTTAAAATGTCTAATCCTCTTCTGCCACGATTTCGTTTTAATACATCTGATGAGTCCGCGATATGCTGAAGCTCCTCTAAAACAAATTGTGGAATAATAATGGTTCCTTCTAAAAATCCTGTTTGGCATATATCAGCAATCCTACCATCTATAATAACACTTGTATCTAAAATTTTAAGTCTTTTCTTGTCAGTATCTTCGTCATCAACCGAAGCTTTTCTTTTTCCCATTTTATTAGGAAGAGAAAATAAATTAATGAATTCATCTCGCTTTTTATTCCCAATTTGGAACCCTAAATAACCTAATATGACCGTAAGAACAATTGGCAAAATATTATTGATAATTGGATAAGGGAGAGCATTTAATGAAATTCCTAATAGATAAGCGATAATAAGGCCGAAAACTAATCCGAGACTGCCAAACAATACGTCTGTAATAGGTGCTTTTACAAGCTTTTCCTCAATAATTTTAATCCAATTTACCATATAGTCGACTAACCAGAAGGTGGCAACATAAAAAATAATCGCCCCTAAAACGGCTAATGCATAAGGTGTCATGATAAAAGGTATTTGATCTAAATTTAACAAAACTAATAATTGCGGTATGAGAAAAATGCCTAATGTTCCTCCAACAAAAAGGAATAAAATTTGTACGATACGCTTTAACATACCTCCACCTCCTTTAATTCATTATAAACACTTTATAGCAATTAAAACGTAGAAAGAAACATTTTTTAGAAAATGTAAACACAATGAAAAGTAGTTGTAAAGCAAATGACCTTAACCGATCCGTTAGCTGACCGTAATTTTAATCGTTTTCGTTCCACTCAGTAATGTTTAAATCTTTAATTCGCACTTCTCCGATCCCCTCTACTCATCTTATACTTCTACGTTTCTATTTGAAATAAGTTTCAAATTTTTATAGCTTAAAAATAAATTTTCACCTTACCCTTATAGACAACAACCTATTTTTCCACGATCCCTTCCCGAATTGGTGTACCCGATGCAATAAACGAAAATATCATTAATTCTGTTCATATTCTTTTTTCTTGATCATCCTTCCCTTATCCTCCTAATGCAAACTGAATAGCCTCTAAAACATTTTCGACACCGATTAACTTAATTCCCTTTGGTGCTTGCCATCCTTCGACATTTGCTTTAGGGAGAATTACCCTTTTAAAGCCAAGTTTTGCTGCTTCTTGAACACGCTGATCGATACGGGAAACTCTTCTTACTTCACCGGTTAGTCCTACTTCTCCGATAAACACATCTGTTGCTTGAGTTGGCTGATCTTTAAAACTTGAGACAATACTGATCGCAATAGCTAAGTCTATAGCAGGCTCATTTAATTTGACACCACCAGCTACTTTGACATAAGCATCTTGATTTTGTAATAATAAACCAATTCTTTTTTCTAAAACAGCCATCAACAGTGAGACGCGATTATGATCAACACCTGTTGCCATCCGTCGTGGGTTTCCAAAGCTTGTTGGGGCGATTAACGCTTGTATTTCGACAAGGACAGGTCTAGTTCCTTCCATTGAAGCAACGACGGTAGATCCCGAAGCTCCTTTTAACCGCTCTTCTAAAAAAATTTCTGATGGATTGATCACTTCTTCTAAGCCATTTTCCTTCATCTCAAAGATGCCTATCTCATTTGTAGAGCCAAACCGGTTCTTCACCGCCCGTAAAATTCGATACGTATGATGTCGTTCTCCCTCAAAATAAAGAACGGTATCAACCATATGTTCTAAAATTCTCGGACCGGCAATAGAGCCTTCCTTTGTCACGTGTCCAACAATAAAAATAGCGATTCCGTTCGTTTTGGCAATCCGCATTAATTCAGCTGTACACTCTCTCACTTGGGATACACTTCCAGGGGCAGAAGTGATATCATTGCGGTAGATGGTTTGAATGGAGTCAATGACAACAAAGGCCGGTTTCATTTCATCAATGGATTTTGAAATAAACTCTAAGTCCGTTTCTGCTAAAACATATAGCTTTTCCGCTTGAATGCCCAGTCGATCGGCCCTAATTTTCGTCTGTTTTACCGACTCTTCTCCAGATATATAAAGAACATCATAATGTTGATTTGCTAGTTGTGATGAAACTTGTAATAGAAGAGTTGATTTTCCTATACCTGGGTCCCCTCCAATTAAAACAAGAGAACCTTTTACAATCCCACTTCCTAACACGCGGTTAAATTCTTTCAGCGATGTTTTGATTCTAGGCTCCTGAATCGTTTCTATATGATTAATCGACGATGGTTTGCTCATGACGGTTGATTGTGTATGAGCAAAGGCGATTCGGTGCTTTCCTGTCTGTTTAATGACTTCTTCAGACATCGTATTCCATTCTCCACACCCTGGGCATTTTCCCATCCATTTTGGTGATTCATATCCACACGATTGACAAATAAATTTTGATTTTTGTTTTGCCATAAAATATGTTCCCCTCTTCATTAAAATACAGCTTATTCCTTTTCATTATGAATAATCATTATAGCTTAAAATGGTGGTAATGGGTAATTTTTCACAATGATTGAAAAGAGGCATACGCTTACTAGTATGCCTCTCAATGAATGTGTCTTGATTATTTCACTTTTTCAGCTGGTCGTACGATAAATTCTCCATTTTCTACATCAAGTATAACTTTTTGACCTTTTTCAATATTTCCTTTCAACAACTCTTCTGATAAGCGATCCTCTACATTTTTTTGCAAGGCACGACGTAGTGGTCTTGCACCATATTCAGGATCGAACCCTTCTTCGGCTAATTTCTCTTTTGCAGCATCTGTTAATTCAAGTTCAATATCCTGCTCTAATAATCGTTTTGTTAATTGATCAGCCATTAATGACGCAATCTCTTTAAGATGCTTTTGTTCGAGTGAATGGAACACAATAATTTCATCAATACGGTTTAAAAATTCCGGACGGAAAGCTTTTTTCAATTCAGTCATTACTTTACTTTTCATATCTTTATAATCTTTGCTTTCGTCTTGAACATTAAATCCAACATACTTATTGCGTTTTAACTCACTAGCCCCCACATTAGAAGTCATAATTAAAATGGTATTCCGGAAGTCGACAGTACGACCTTTGGAGTCTGTTAAACGACCATCTTCTAATACTTGAAGCAAGATGTTAAAGACATCAGGATGAGCTTTTTCAATTTCATCTAAAAGTACTACTGAATAAGGCTTACGACGTACTTTTTCTGTTAATTGGCCACCTTCTTCATATCCGACATATCCTGGAGGTGAACCAACTAATCTGGAAGTAGAGTGCTTTTCCATATATTCAGACATATCGATACGGATCATCGCATCTTCATCGCCAAACATCGCTTCAGCTAAGGCACGTGCTAACTCAGTCTTACCTACACCTGTAGGTCCTAAGAAGATAAAGGAACCGATAGGGCGTTTTGGATCCTTAAGACCTGCTCTTGCACGACGTACTGCTTTTGCGACAGCGACAACCGCTTCATCTTGGCCAATAACGCGAGAGTGTAAGATTTTTTCAAGGTTTAGTAATTTTTCTGTTTCCGTTTCCGCTAATTTACTTACTGGAATTCCAGTCCAGCTCGATACAACCATCGCAATATCTTCTACTGTAACTTCTGAATTTTCTTGTCCTTGTTTTTCTTTCCAAGACTTTTTCGTTTCCTCAAGCTGTTCGCGAAGTCTTTGTTCCGCATCACGTAAAGAAGCTGCTTTTTCAAATTCTTGACTTTGAACAGCTGCATCTTTCTCTTTACGAACTTCTTCTAGCTTTTGTTCTAATTCTTTTAGGTTCGGTGGTGTTGTAAATGAACGTAAACGAACCTTTGATCCAGCTTCATCAATTAAGTCAATCGCTTTATCTGGGAGGAATCGATCTGAAATATATCGATCTGAAAGTTTTACAGCCGCTTCTATCGCCTCATCGGAAATGGATACGCGATGATGAGCCTCATAACGGTCACGCAAACCTTTTAAAATTTGAATGCTTTCTTCTACAGTTGGCTCATCCACTTGTATAGGCTGAAATCTCCGTTCAAGCGCTGCATCTTTTTCAATATATTTTCGATATTCGTCTAATGTTGTCGCACCGATGCATTGTAATTCCCCTCTAGCTAAAGCTGGCTTCAAAATATTGGATGCATCGATGGCTCCTTCAGCCCCACCTGCACCAATTAAAGTATGGAGCTCATCAATAAATAATATGATGTTCCCTGCTTGGCGAATTTCATCCATCACTTTTTTTAGACGGTCTTCAAATTCGCCACGGTATTTTGTCCCTGCTACTACTGTCCCCATATCTAATGTCATAACACGCTTATCACGTAAAATTTCAGGAACCTCGTTATTAACGATTTGTTGAGCAAGCCCTTCAGCAATTGCCGTTTTCCCGACACCAGGCTCTCCAATTAACACCGGATTATTTTTCGTGCGACGGCTTAATACTTCAATCACACGTTGTATTTCCTTGCTACGCCCGATGACTGGGTCAAGCCCTCCTTCTCTTGCCACTGCCGTTAAATCACGCGCTAAACTATCTAAAGTAGGTGTATTAGCATTATTCATTGCCCCACTTTGATGTCCAGATGAAGATTCATTACTTCCTAACAATTGTAATACTTGCTGACGAGCTTTATTTAAGCTTACACCAAGATTGTTTAGTACACGTGCCGCAACTCCTTCTCCTTCACGAATTAACCCTAATAAAATATGCTCTGTTCCTACATATGAATGTCCTAACTTACGCGCTTCGTCCATAGAGAGCTCAATAACTTTTTTGGCACGAGGTGTATAATGAATCGTTTGAGAAATTTCTTGACCTCTACCGATTAAGCTCTCAACTTCATTTTGAATTTTTTCCGGACTTAAACCGAGAGCATGCAACGCCTTAGCCGCAATCCCTTCACCTTCACGTACTAAACCGAGTAAAATATGTTCTGTCCCGATATTATTATGTCCTAATCGAACTGCTTCCTCTTGTGCTAGTGCCAACACTTTTTGGGCACGTTCAGTAAATCTGCCAAACATCATGCTTCATCTTCCTCCAATCTTTTTTTATTTTCTAATTGAAGTCGCTCACGAATTAATGCAGCACGGCGTACATCACGTTCATCTGGACGAAGTGCACCACCAGAATATTGTTGTAAAAATCCTGGCTGAATAAGAATCATTAGTTCATTTAAAATACTGCGCGAAATATTTTGAATGATTCCTAAATCAATCCCTAAACGGACATCAGATAAACATTGAATAGCTTCTTTAGATTGTATAATACGGCTATAGGATAATGTTCCTAATGAACGGAAAACCCGATCCTCTAGCTGTATTTGATTTGTTTTATAAAGAGCTTCTCTTGCTGATCGTTCTTGTTCAATTAATTGGCGTACTACACTTATTAAATCATCCACAATATCTTCTTCTGATTTACCTAGAGTGATTTGGTTTGATATTTGAAAGATATTACCTAAAGCTTCGCTACCTTCTCCATAAATTCCTCTAACAACAAGTCCTAATTGATTAATAGCTGGAATAATCCGATTAATTTGTTGGGTTATAACGAGAGCTGGAAGATGCATCATCACAGAAGCTCTTAAACCCGTCCCAACATTTGTCGGACAACTTGTTAAATAACCTCTCTGTTCATCAAAAGCGTAGTCAATCTCACTTTCAATCCAGTCATCCAATTGATTTGCGACATTTAAAGCTTCTTTTAACTGAAATCCAGGAAATAAGCATTGAATTCGAATATGATCTTCTTCATTTAACATAATACTTACTTCTTCATTGTTTGATAATAAACATCCTCCATACGAGGAATCTTCAGCTAAATGAGGGCTAATTAAATGTTTTTCAACGAGTACTCTTTTCTGTATTGGCTGCAGATCATTCATTTTAATTAATTCAAAATTACCAATGCCTTTAAACGTTTTCCCTGCAAATTTTTTTTCAAACACATCTAAAACTGCTTTTGCTTCTTCATTCGAAAAAAGAGTTGGGAATTTAAACATTTCTAAATTTCTCGCAAGGCGAATACGGCTACTTAAAACAATGTCCGAATCAGGACCTTCTTGGCTCATCCAAGCACTCATTGCAGAGTTAATAAAATTTTGTAATGACATGGGTTAAATCCCCTCCCCATTAGGTCCTTTTAATTTAGCTTCAATCATACGTATTTCATCACGAACTTCCGCAGCCTTTTCAAATTCCTCATGAGCAACAAGTTGTTGAAGATCTTCTTTTAATTGCTTCAATCGTTTACGTAAATGGATGGAACCCCCAATTCTTTTAGGTATTTTTCCACCATGTACAGTATTTCCGCTATGGACACGTTTTAATATTGGATTGATTTGCTGTTGAAATGTTTTATAACAGTTAGAGCAACCAAATCGTCCTACTTTCGTAAACTGTGAGAAGGTCATTTTACAACGCTCACATTGAAGAACATGATTGTTTTGAAAAACGGTTTGACCTTGTTTGGCAAGCGATGGTTCTAAATTTAATAGTCCAGAAAGCAAATTGTTAATTGAAAAACCAGGATTGGAATAAAACTTAAACATATCACCTTTTTCTTGAGCGCACTGTTCACAAATATGAACCTCTGTTTTTTCGCCATTAATAATTTTTGTAAAATGAAATGTTGCCGGTCTTTCATTACACTCTTGGCAGATCATCATTTCACCACCTTTACTTATATTTTAACGTTGTCAACATGGCTTTGATCATTCTTGCTCTCAGTTCATCTCTCTCTGGTACATCAATATATAAAACCGAACGATCAATGACACTTAACATAATTTTAGCTTCACGTTTTGAAATGACTTTTTCTTCAACTAAACGTAAAATGATATCTTCAGCTGCAGATTGTGTAAGTCTATTCCCTACTACATTTAATATTTGGTTTATTAGTTGAGCGTGGTCATTTTCTTTGATCTTAATGATTCGAATATACCCACCGCCACCTCTTTTACTTTCCACAATATAGCCACGTTCAATGGTAAAACGAGTATTAATTACATAGTTAATTTGAGAAGGAACACATTGAAATTTATCAGCAATTTCACTACGTTTTATTTCTGCAAACTCTTTTCCACTACTATCTAAAACCTGCTTTAAATATTGTTCAATAACATCTGTTATATTTCTCACTCAGCCTCCTCCTTATCTGACTTTGACTATATTTGACCTTAATTTTAATATAACTTTATTCTTGTCATTTTTCAATAATTATCTTCTATAACTACATTATTTCCAAAATAGTTCATTAAAAAACCTTTTGAACCCCTTTTATTTTACTAATTTGTTCGAAGATTACGTCTTTTTTTCTCTTCGGAATTTTAATTTCAAAAACATAATAATAGAGGGTTGTTTTTTCTTTGCTAAACCTAGTATTGCTTAAATACATTTTACAAATGGTACATTTTAATTTTTCCAATTCTTGAATGATTTGTTCCAGCTCATTTTCTTTTAAAATAGCCTTTATTCTTCTTTTATTGCCTTTATTGTAAATAAACGGTTCAAACTTATTTAAAAAAATTAAACTTAATAAAACAATGGCTGTTGTGAAGAAGGCTAAAAGAAACATTCCTGCTCCGATCACAAGTCCAAGGCCAGCAACCACCCATATTGAAGCGGCTGTTGTTAATCCTCTTACTGTTACTCCCTTGACCAATATGGTTCCGGCCCCTAAAAAACCAATACCACTTATGACATAAGAAGGAATACGTGCTGGATCAAATTGAATATGCTCATTGTTCTCTATATATTCATCGAAACCATATAAAGAAAGTAACATCATTAAACATGCACCAACTCCAACTAATAAATGCGTTCTAAAACCAGCAGGGTGGCGCTTAACCTCACGTTCTAGTCCGATAAAGCCACACAATGTCGCCGCAATGATAAGCCTCATCAACATAATCTCCCATTCAAACATTCTCGCCACCTCTTCTCCTTTTTAAAATTTTTTATTTTATGTATATGCACTGAATAGTCCAAAATCATATTTTCACAAATAAAAATAACTTGATGCCCTTCTTTTAAATAATCCCTTTTGTTTCTAATACAAAAAGGTACACCTCATAAAATAAGTAGTTCAGTTATTGTGAAGAAAATCCTTAATATCATTGGAATTCGCGACATAAATCACTCAGTATTTTATTTGCACGAAAAAGCTCAGAGTCTATGACTCTTAGCTAACTTTTTTTAAGAGGTTTATAAAGCCCCGATGGTTTAATAACTTAAGTAAATATATATATACCTACAACAAAATCTACAGCTGTACAAAATGGCGGGAACTACTTTATTACTTGTTTGGATGAATTTTGTATGATGTAAAATATCCCATACACCATGTAGTATATATCCTAGAACTAACCAATTAGGAGAGTACAACAAACCTAATGACGCAAATGTAAAAATTACGAGCGAGAAAATTAATTCAATAGATATATACTTATTTCTCATATCAGATAAAGAAGCATCCGAAAAAATCGAGTGTCATTATCTATTGTCATTTTGTTAATTTCTATGCTGATTTGAGTGTTGATTCACTAACAAAAGAGTCTTGACCCTTATATAACAACAAAAAAACGAGTATAAAACCTTTGCGATTTCATACTCGATTTCATATGCTATTTCTATTGTTTAAACACGTTATCTGAACTACTTACTCATAAATATGTTTCATTCTTTTTTTAAGGAAAAGCAAGAGTGATTAACGTTAAAGGGAAAATGAACCTTGATAAATACAACAATCTTCTCGCTCTTCCCAAACCTTCGACTTTCATTGTTTATTTACATAACAAAAAAAGAGTAGCCTTTCACTACTCTTTATCCTATTGCCTGGCAGCGTCCTACTCTCGCAAGGGAAATCCCCAACTACCATCGGCGCTGAAGAGCTTAACTTCCGTGTTC
>JAUSTR010000017.1 GCA_030812955.1 Bacillus alveayuensis | reverse complement strand
GTCTGTAAGCTGAAGAAGGAGAGATTGTGAGGGGCCATAATCTAGCTAACTAATTGCCAGAATTGTGCTTAAATCACAAACTATGGTGAAGAGACTTAATTAATAACTGAATAAACGTCCAATTTAGAATGTTTGTGTCCTGAAATTCATCAATTATTATTATCGGAAAAAACTTAGTATAAAAATGTCTAATATTTTTATATTTATTTAATAACTCTATTGTCAAAGTTATAATTGAATTGTAAGATATAACCCCTTTTTCAATATACTTCGTCTTTATTATATTGTTATATTGTAGATAATTTTCTTTAATGTATTTTTCTTTATATTCCTTCGAAGCAATTGAAATATTTTTTACTAATTTTTTCTCATCTTCTAATAAGTTTATATTAAATTTATTTAGATTGTTTTCACTAGAATCATCTATATTTATTAACTGGTCTATATTTTTCAGTTCCTTGCTTAATAAATATCCATACTTTTTTAATATTCGTCTACATAAACCATGAAAGTTAGAAACATATACTTTTCCCTCAATATCAGATGTTTTCAGATTCTCATTATTCGCTAAAAGTGTAGGTAAAATACTGACTACTTCATTTTTCATATTATATGCTGCATTTACGCTAAAAGTCAGAGCAAGAATTTTTTTATTGACTGGTACTTGCTTAGTTAAAATTAAATAAGCAATTTTACTTATAAGTGTTTTCGTCTTTCCATAACCAGCTGGAGCCTCTACTATCAATCTATTTGCATCAGATAATATTACGTCTAGTTGTTTTTTGTCTCCATTATGAAGCTCTAATAATTTATCAATTATTAACTTATTATTCATATATTGACAACTCCATTGCTTTCTCTATCGCGTCCCTATATGTTTGGGGAATTTCTGTAACTGCCTCCGAAAGTAATCTTCCTTGTAAAATTGATTTATTTCCCCTAAGACTATTTAGTACGTCCGATTTCAATTCTTCTTTTAATCTATCAAGATTTTGCCCATTATCAATCTTTTCTAGTTCTTTATAAACTGGTCTTTGTCTTGGATTTATTTGAATTCCTAACTTTTTTGCTTGCCCCATAAAGAATAAATACTTCTTCGGATCATCTGTATACTGTTCTTCTAAGTACCTAATGTAATCGGAAAAATTAAAATACATATATATATCTTCTTCGAAATCCTGCCCTTGAGTTACATATAGATTTTTTATAGTTTTAAATTTGTCCCCCTCTTTTTTATCTCCATCAATTATAGAAACAGTTTCAATTCCAAATTTATTAAATAAATCAACAAGGGGTGGGATAGAATCTGCACTACCAGCAGAAATAACAGATATTTCGTAATCATCTAAGTCAATTTCCATTCTTTCTGCAAATACCTTCATAGCTAATAACTCACTGTCTCCTTCTACAAATATCACTGTTCTTGAGAAAAATGCCTCTTTAATATATTGCATATGCTTGTTTAGATGTTTCTCTAAATCATCATCCAATTCAATATTTACACCACTTGAAACTAAGACTTCCCCATTGGAATTTTTATAAATTCTAACAATGTGTTTATAGTTATCTAATAATATATTTGGTGAATGGGTAACAACAAATAATTGACCTTTTATATTATTAATTCCAAACAAATCAGATAGAAGATTGTTAAAATCTTTTTGTGAATTAGTAGTTATTCTATAAATATACTTTATTAATTTTCTTTGTAAGTGGGGATGTAGATGTATCTCTGGTTCATCCAATCCTAAAGTAATTGGAAGTGTTACCGTTCCATTACCATCAGTAATAACTGCATTTTCAAACGTTTTTTTTCGCTTTTTTATATTAAATATTCTTTCTAATATAGTAATAGGTACTAAGTTACTAAATTGTATACCATATCCTAGCTTATCTACAGGGAAATTTTCATCGTTTTTTAGTATTATCAACCTTGATAATATTTCCTTGACCTCATTTCCTGTATCGGCTTGAATATCATTAGCTTCAAAAGTTTCAATTAGTTCCAATTTCGAATTAATATAATCTAACAGTCCGGCCAAATAGGTATTATTAATTATATCTTCAAGTTGAACTTTCTCATCATTTTTAGTATATAAATCTATCAAATGCGAAAGAAAACGCCCACTTCCGCTTTTAGTATTGAAATTTAATTCATTTGAAGGCTTTCTTAAAGAGTCATAATAAATAAAATTAAGTTTTTTTATTAATGAACTTGATATTACTGTTTCTGTCTCCGCGTGTATAAAAGTTATATTTTCATCTGGATTTTTCTGTAAAGCAATTATGTTAATTTGTCTTTCATTTGTAGGATCAAAAAGATCGTCAAATACTCCAATTTCATCTTCATCCAGAAATAAAGTTATCTTTATTTCTATTGATTTATCAATATCATTGAAATCCTCATCTATAAAATTTCGTTTATTCACCAATGTATTTAATAGTTTTAGCAAATTAGACTTTCCAATGTTGTTAAGTCCGACAATAAAATTTACTTCTGAATGAAAGCTAAAACTTAGTCCATCCAACGACCTATAATTACTGATATCCAATCTTTTTATTTTCATCTATTGCCATCTCCTTAATTTATATTTTCAAGAACTAAATATAACATTAAAGAATTGTATTATTTGTAGTATTTTGTTTCTTGAATATATTTTATCAAAATATTCCCTATAAATTGTTCATATAATATGAATTATTCATGATATAAAAGACGATAATATTCTTGTTAGTACGATTTGTAGTTCAGACATGGTGAAAATACCCAGTCGCATTTCTTCTTTTTTTATTTCAGTATAAATTTTTCACTAAACCCCTTAAAATTAAGAAATTCCTAGATATAATGGTTTCTGATTAACCGATTTTTTCAAAAGTAAATAAAAATAACCATAATAAGCGAAAACCGCGGTTACATGATGTTTATCTATCTAAGATAGCACCATGTGCCGCGTTTTTTAATGGAGGGATTATCTATAAGCAAAAAAGAAACAGAAAATCAATTTCTTAACAAGATATTAAAAAGCTCTGAAAAAGTCGGAATCTCTAAAAGCGTCATTGAACGATTTATCTTGTTCTATGGAAAGGAGGTTCTCAATAACAATGTCAAACCTACTCGTTCTCCTGAAAGAGTTAGGGGTTCCCATTAAGACAAAAGTGTTCATTGAATCACCGAAACAAACAAATTACGAATATCAACTGCAAATGGATTTAGATTTGGATAAACAACATCAAATAGTTTAAAACCTTTCCCTTCCGTCAATCCTTTTAATAAGGAAATTTGACGGGAGGAATGGTTATGTCTCGAAAAAATATAGTAAAAGTTTCATTTAATGAAGATTTACAAGAGGAATCTTATTACTTTATGAAAAGACTAGTGGAAAAAGTTTTAATCGATCAGCTCGATTTAAAACCTAAAATGAAGGGGTTCCTACTTGCCGAAAGTAATAAAATTGTAGAAAAGGAGTAGACTCTCATGGAATCACACCAATATTATGAACCCAATAAATACTATGAAGATTTTATCGCGGTTTATAACAGGGTAAGTACAGCTCAGCAGGACATTCAAAAGCAGATTCTACTTGCTGAATCTTACATTAATAATAATTATATTGATCCACAAAAAGTGATTTGGTTAGAAGATGATAATGTTTCAGCGAATAAATTAGCAATGGAGGAGCGTTCAGGATTACAAAAACTCCGAATGCTAATACAGCAGAAAAAAGTAAAAACTGTCATCGTTTACAGTCGAGATCGTTTAGCTCGAAACTTCTATGAATACGTTGCAATAGTTAAAGAGTTTTATAAATACGGAATAAAGGTGGTTTTTACTTCAACGAAACAACCACCGTTTTCTCCTAAACTGTCGATTGAAGCACTATATGGGATTTTTGCACAAGTCGAGGGCCAGAATATTTCCGGTAGAAGAAAGGATACAATGAAACAATTTCCTTCTTCTATATTTGGATATAAACGGATTGGAAAAAGAAAGGATGTTAAGTATATCCCGAATTCAGAAGTAGTTAATGACTTGAAGTCTTTTTTCTATGAAGTGGCTGAAGCTAATGAAGCAGATGATTTGTTCAATATTTTGATGAAATACAAAAAGATATTAAAAAACAAAAGGTACGAGGATTTATTAAAGTATCTAGAAAATCCTTTTTATTCGGCACACATGCAGACTTCGTATGGTTTTGAAGTTCTACACCATGTAGAACCAATTATCTCCTTAGAAGAACATCTAAAAATTCAAGAAGTCCTAAAAAAATTGAAAGATGAAGTATTTCAAGCCATCACCAATGCAAAGGACAGAGGATACATTACCCCACAGTGTATGCTTTGCAAAAAAGACATGACTTTTAAAACTTCAAAACTGGGAGAAAGCAATTACTACATCTGTAAAAGAGGACATGAGGAAATCAGAATTACGGTGGAACAATTGAATGAGACCATTCAATCTAAACTTTCAATCATTGTAAAACATATCCCAGTTGACACAATCAAGAGCTTTGTATTTTCCCATTTATCTAGAATCGAAAAAGATTACAATCATGAGATCATTAACTTAAATCGAAGGTTAAGCTCCATTCATTCTACTATAGTAGAAAAATATGCAGCAAGGAAAAACATAGATTCACTCATTTTTGAGTCAAAGAATATAAAAAATAAAATCAATCATATCCATATCGAATTAGCTAAAATTGCTGAAGCACGAAATTCGGTAAATGATCTTGTCAAAACCATTAAGCAGAACTTAGAAATGGAAATTCAAAACTACAATTTATACTATTTATGCCATCTATTCCTTGAAAAAGTAGAAATCGGTCCCGATACATTTATTTATCATGTTCCCTTTGGAGAATTTATGAAGGTTGGTGAGCAATATGCACTTCATGCATAAATACACTTATTTAATAAATGGGATTTACTTGCTGACAGAAACTTCTAGGCCGAATCTTCAAGAGGTAAATTTACCTTTTAATATTTTTAAAGATTCTATTCCTTTAGCAACATCATATATTCGCTGGTCTGATGATGGACAAACATTCGGTCACTCTTTGCATATACAAGAATCTGAAATTGTTGCAAGAGCAAAAAGAGAAGGATTTCAAGTTGTTGCATCCTTTATTGAAGAGGCAAAATCCGCCTATCATATTCCTGCACAAAAAAGGGGTCAAATGCAAAATATGAAGCAATTCATTTTAAACAATGGAAATGTGAAAGCTGTCATTTTCTATGAAGAGTCACGAATTACAAGGCTAATTGAAGACTTTGTATTATATGTACTCGGACCAATTAAAGAAGTTCGCCCAAATTTTAAAGTGTACTCTTCGAAAATCGAAGGGGAGTGGAACGAAAATAATCCTTATGTTCAAGCAAGATTGTCTTTTGCTCATGAAGAATCGGTAGAGAAGTCTCAGAGAGCGTCTGATTACCATACGTCTGTAGTAAATTCATCAAAACCCGAACGTCCCGGATCTAGAAATCCTTATGGTTATTCTCTAACAACAAAGGACAATACGATTGAAACCAATGAAAATAAAAGCATTGTCATTCTTATCTTTTATTTATACAGTTACGGTTATAGCGATCGAAAAATTGCAAATTTATTAAATGAAGCGGATATTCCACCGCCAAGTATTGATGCAAAAGGATGGAATGATTCAACCGTACGATATATTTTAAACAATCGTTGGTATATCGGTGAATTAGCTTGGTTTACCCGCACCAGTTTTGAGAATAGTAAAAAGAAACCGGAAGAAGAAATTTTTCTATTTAAAAATCATCATGAACCTTTAATCGGGGCCAACTTGTGGAATACCACCCAATTTTTTAGAAATTATAAACAAAACAAAGATCACATGGATAGCCCGTATATTTTACGAGATTTAGTTTATTGCCATGAATGTAAAGAGAAACTGATAACAAGAAATTCGACTCCCGCAAAGTCCAAGAAAAAATATATGTATTACTGTTGCCCTTCATGTAAAAAGAAAATATCAATTGATAAAATTCATGAAAGTATTTTTGCTAATTTTTCACTAAGATGGGGCAGGGAATTGAAATATTATGAAAAGCAAACAGAAAAAATCTTAAATCGATGGAAAAAAGGGCTTGAACAAAAAATCAATGACTTGAACGAAAACCTTGAAAAACTAAAATATCTTTTATCAACACTTGATAAAAATAATGAGTACTTTCAGGAGCTAAAAGAAATCTTTGAAATGCAAATACATTCTAATACAAAGGAATTACAGGAATACCATAATACAAGAGAACAGATTGACCTTTTGTCAAAAGATGAAATGCAAGCCGAATTAATTGGTCGATTCAAACAAGATATTCATAGTTATTCAAATGAAGAAAAACGCGCTATATTTCTTTTGGCAATCGAAAAGATAGGAATTAACTTTTCGAAAGATAACCATATAAGAATCGATTACCGGCTCACACCATATGTGGAAATTGAAGACCTAATGAAGCAGCTAGATATCGAAAGTGCGTAAACTGTTGTTCAACTTACTTGGACAACAGTTTTTTCTTTGATAACACTAAAAGTTTCAGCAAAAGATTTTAGTCATTTATATTCTCTTAATCTTTTCAATTAATTCTTTTCGTTCTTCCATAGAAAGTGTTTTAATTGCGATTATCAGGGCATCAATGGTTAACCATTTACTTTCCTTTTTCATGAATAACCGAATGCTTTCTTTTAAAGAATCTGTTACTTCTGTTTCATTCATCCCAGATTCAATAAATAGTAGCACAATTTCATCTATTACTTCAGGAGTAATCTGCTTTTCTCGCTCTTGCAACTCTTCATCGATCTCCGACCAATAATCTCTCAAAAATTGCTCCCACTGGTCATCCTCCAAGTAAAATAAATCTATATAATAATTCTGGTAAGTAATCTCTCCATCCTTTTCATAAAAATGTCTTTTACCAAAGTTGTTATTTTGTTGAGAATATAAGGCTTGTAGATTTTGAACTAACTGATTAAATCGTAAATCCGGTTGTTGTTCCCATATTTTAAACAACAGAGTTAATATCCTTGGAATCCTCTTCGGATCTCTCACTTTCATATCCCTCCAATACAAAAAATATCTGCTTACTTTACCGAATAATTTATCTTATCACTGCTTACTTTACCGAGTAATTAACTAGATAGCTCATTAAGTAAAATTCAAGAACTGGTTAAACCCTTTGATATCAAGGGATTCTTGATAATAACATTCGGTAAAGCAAGCATCGAGGGATACTTCGATGAGTACTTTACCGAAAGCCTAATTTACAATCTGCTCATTTTCCCGATTAAGGTATACTCCTACAATCTAATATGTTAATCTTTTTACTTCCGATAAAAAGTTATTTGCCTTTTTCAAACAATCTTTACATTCTATTTCATCAATTTTTGCTATATTATAGTCTGCTATCCACCTCTTTTGCTTAACAAACCTAAATGAGTCCAAATAATCTAGTCCTATTTTACCATTACTAACCAACGAGGATAATTTTCTCTCAAGTTGCTTATGACTTTCCTTAACATTTAAAGCATTTGGCTCCCAATCTGAAAGCATATTTTCACTCTCTAATAATGCTTTTAGTGAATGCATCATCGAATAATAAGATCTATTAACAGACTGGTTATATAAGTTCTGTTCATATAAAGCTTGTGCAGCTTTCAAATCGTCACCTGCGGTTTGTATTTCCATTATATAATTAACAACTGGTTTAACCAATGTTTGTTCTAATTGCATTGTTTGTGAATCCATATTTTTATGAAGGCTTTCCGCACCATTTACAATAGAATTTTTAATCATTTCCTTATCTTTCATATCCAACTCATCAGTTTCCAAAACGGCAAGCACTATTTCAATTAGCTCTTGTACCTGCAATCCTTTTAAATTATAGAAACTATCATATATAGGTATGTATTTAACTTTTTCACCAGACTTTTTAGTTTTCCATATTCCATATATAAGTCCGATTCTTTTTGAGAATTCGTTTTCAAAGAAATCATAAAATGAGCTATATAGATGTCTATTATCTCCATACAGAAATCCAACTAGCGTAAATAAAAAAGCACTTCTAAATGAGTTTAATAACGATTGCTTTTCTTCATTAAATTCAGTTTTCCATGCACCTAAGTCAATTCGGATATCCCCAAAATCATATTTAGAAATTATTTGCTCATAGTTATCCTTCAACATATCAAGAGCAATACATTCCCATGTTTCTTTTTTAATATAATCCGTATACTCTTCAATTATTTGCAATTCTATGCCACCATCTTTTTCTATCATTTCTGCACCAAATACACTCAATAAATCACTATTCTTACCATTATTTACTTTTGGTTTGTCAATTTTGTTAATAAAATACTTAAATAATGTTTCCAATTCATTATCAATAAATTTTTCTGCATTTGCATATTTTCTAAGAAGATCTTTTTCACAGTTATCTTTTATATTTTCTAAATATAGTAGACTGATACTTCTTGGTAAATGATATACTTTAGAATACCTACCATTGATGTCTTTATCTTGAATACTCATTATCACAGGAAAAATACCCGGATTAATTACAACATCCTTTGACATATATGCCCTCCTAAAAATAAAGACACCTAAGATATTTATCCTAGGTGTCATTTCATGATTGATAATATTTACGCCCCTGTCACTTCTTCCGCATTTCGATTGATCTCATCAATAATGCCAATGATTTTTCTTGCATCATCCATATTGTCCTTGAACAGTTCAACAATACTGCCAACTGATCTGAATGGTTCTTGTTGTAATACTTTTTTATCGAGTGTTCCGTTTTTAATGACATAATCAACAATGTGTTTAACAAAACGAATTTGGTTTAGATTCAACCGCTCTTCCGATAGAAACTCAGAAAATGCTTCGTTCGCTGCTTTCGGATCCAACCCAACAATTTGCCGAACGAGTTTGGTTATCGGTGTATCACCAAAATCTTTTTCATAATCTTCTCTTGTACCGAGTTCTTTCCACAGTATGTCTTCAAGCATTTTCACCTCTTGTGCGGTTAATGGTTTATTATGATTCAATTTGTAAATGGCCATTTGGTCTTTATGTTCGATTAAATAATGTTCTACTTTCTTTCGATAATTTTGTAGGTCATTTACATGGATCATCGGAGAGTTTTCTTTTACTTCGATAACTTCATCTTGGAAATCCGTATAATAAATTTTCTGCGTTTCTTTTTCGATAAACTTGATTAAATCTCTTAATGCATCCCGTACTTCTTCCAGTTCAAAAATATCAGCACTGTCCCAAAACTCTTCGGTCAATATTTTTTCAATGACGTGCTTTTGTTCCAGTACTTGTGGAATCGTACCAAGTTTCGATAAGGCTTCTGCTGTTTGAATGACACTGCGAATTGGTTTTGTTGCATTGTTTGCCTGTAATTTTGCTAATTCAATCGTATACATTAACAAATCAAAACGTTTCGCAAATTCATCATCTTGAACTGGAACAATTATCGGTGAAATATGTTCTTTAATTTCATTCGTATCAAGAACAGATAATGACACCCAATTGTCCTTATTTTTATATTTCTCCACATATTGCAGATGTTGTCTAACACGGAAATTTTCATTATCAAGAGCAAGAACATCTCTCGTCACTTCAAAAACTAATTCATTGCGATGATTGATGTAATCTTCTGTTTGATAATCAGTTCCTTGTAATTCTCTGATAATATCCACTTTGGCGTTGAACAGTTTTTCAGTTAAACTTTTACCTACTTTGGTTTCCATTCCCTTTGGGTTTTCCCGGAAAAATTCAAAGTTTCCACAATAATCAAAGATGAGGAAATGGGTTTTATCTTGCCCAATTCCAAATAAATCTGGACAAAGCCTTGTTCCACGGCCAATCATTTGCCAGAATTTCGTTTTCGAGCGAACTTTTTTAAAGAATACAAGATTCACGACTTCCGGTATGTCTACTCCTGTATCAAGCATGTCTACAGATACTGCAATTTGCGGCATTTTATTTTTATCTGAAAAGTCATCGATTATTGTTTGAACATATGTTGTACTATAATCAATGACTCTAGCAAAATTCCCACCATATTCAGGGAAAAGGACATCAAATCGTTCGACAATTCGTTCGGCATGACGATGATTTTTGGCAAAAATAATCGTTTTACCCAGCTTGTCACCACCTTCTACATGAATGCCTTTGTTCATTAAATCTTTCAGAACCATATCGATTGTGTTGTCATTAAAAAGCCATTCATTTAAGGCAGAGCTGTCAATGTCTTCCCGAAAATCTTCTTCATCGAAAGTTTCTTCGTATTTTTCTTTATCTTCTTCAGATAAATCATCGTAATGAATGCCTTCTTCTAGAAACTTTGTCTTTATTTCAATTGTTCGGTAATCAACTAAAAATCCATCTTTCACAGCTTGATCCAGCTCATATGCATAAGTTGGAACGCCATTTTCCAAGTCAAATACGGCATATGTATTTTTATCAATTTCATCTTTTGGTGTAGCCGTTAAGCCTAGTAAAATACCATCAAAATAATCGAATATGCTGCGGTATTTTTTATAGATACTTCGATGCGACTCATCAATGATGATGAGATCAAAGTGTCCAACGGTAAATAGTTTTTTGCCATTTTTTCTTTTCGCCTCATCGATGGCATTCATCATCGTTGGATATGTAGAAAAGACGATGCGGCTTTCCTCTGGGTTATCCTTGTTATCTAAAAGATTGCATAAAGGTATACTTGGCAGTAAGTTATTAAAGTTTCTATATGCTTGATTAACTAGTGCTTTGCGATCTGCTAAAAAGAGAACATTTTTCACCCAATTATGCCGAGTCAATACATCTACCATTGAAATCGCTGTTCTCGTTTTTCCGCTCCCAGTTGCCATCACGAGAAGTGCTTTTCTTTGGCTGCGGCTCAATGCATCACAAACCGATAAAATAGCTTCTTTTTGATAATAACGATTACTAATATCATCATTAATTTGAATGTTTGTTAACGGACGTTTCATTTGCCGGCGTTCAATTAACAAACTTAATTCCTCTTTATTGTAGAAACCAGATACTTTTCGCGGCGGATACGGATCATGCCAAATATACGTTTCAAATCCGTTCGTATAAAAAATTACCGGACGAACACCAGACATTTTTTCAATACAATCGGCATAAAGCTTTGCTTGTTGGCGGCCCATTTTCGGATCTTTTGACGTTCTTTTCGCTTCTACGACAGCAAGAGGCTTTCCATTATCACCAAATAAAACGTAATCAGCAAATCCTTTCCCTTCTTTATTCGGCATACCAACAACCGGATATTCCCGAATAATATCTTTATGAAACTCCCAGCCTGCAAGTTTCAAGTCTAAATCAATATATTTCAGTCTTGTTTCAAATTCATTTAATTGATCGACTTGGAAGTGATTTTCTTTTGTATTCTGTTCCCGTTTTTCCGTTACTTTCTTCCGAAGATGTTGATTTTCCTTAATGATTTCTTCAAGTTTCCGATCCTTTGCACTTAATTGTTCATATAAATTTTGCAATTCTTTCGGACGGACCTTCTTTTCTTCTCCAACTGGAAGTGAAGATTCATCAAATTCCCCAGCAGTAAATTCATCAGAATAACAATAATCAATCCACGCAATAAACTGGAATAGATGATGAAGGGATAAAACTGCTTCATCCCGAGTAATCGGCGCATTCGTATGAACCGCTTGATTGCCAAGTTTCACGACATACTTCATCATTGGCAGTAATTCTTCATCAATAATTCCTAAAAACTCTCGGTCGTGAATCAAACTAGAAAGATTATCTTGATAAGGAACAGTCAGCGCACTGTCATAACTATATACCCACTTAACCGCCAGCTCCAGCGCCCGCCGAGACTGAATCGCACTAACCGCTGGGCTGACAACTAACCCCTTCTCCGCTTCAAAACAAGCATTGGTAAAACTACGAAATTGTTTCTTGGCTTTTAGAAAGCTGAAGTTAGACACGTAGACACCTGCCTTTGATTAAAAGTTAGAAGCTTTTTCTTCGGTGAATAGTTCGCCTTTGAAAGTTCGCTGTATTAGTGAATTATAGTTATTTTCCAGTTCTATTAATCCTTTTACTAATTTTCCTTTTTGTTCGAGTATATTCTCTACAACATTTGCAAACTTCCTTTGTAATTCTACATTCGGACAAATAATTTGTATATTTTTTATCATTGTAAGGTTCATATTTTTTTGACGAACTCCTCTTTGTAGTCGCTTGTAGTAGTTCTTACCAATTTGAATACAATAATATACAAATATCGTATCTACTATAGATTCATCAAGCTTTGCAAAAGCAACGGCTTGATTGCATGAACATTCTACTTTATTTATTGTTGCTTTAAGTGCAGCAGTATCATACATTCCGAGTAAAAGACTATCTTTTTCAATTAACTTGGCTGCTGAATTCTCTAATGCTTCCTCTGTAATATATTCATTGCTAGAATAAGTAAATATACTATTTAGCTCTCCGGCCGATAACCAAGGAATTTTTCCCTTGAAATATTCCTTGTTAGATCTAGATGGAGTCCCACCACTCTTCCATTCTCCTAACTGTCCAAGCCTTACCATGTCCCATTTTAAAGAATTTCTAACCGGATCCCCAAACATCTCCAAAAACACACTTTGCGTTAATTGGTCTAATGCTTCGATTTGGGCTTTGCGTTTATTTATTAAATCACTAGCTTTATCTAAAATATTTACAACTTTTTTTTGATAATCTATATTCGGCACTTGTATTTCAAATTCTGAAAATTGAGTTTTGTTAATTATCGGAACTACAGGTGCATTTGCGACAGCTTGTAATTTACGCCTATTAAACCAAATGCTGTATGCAAGAAATTTTGAAATAATGATCTTTTCATTCGGAATAATTGCGTTTATTTGTTGATTAAAAGCCGCCTCATCACTATTTAAAATGGCTACCTTTCCTATTGTTCCAATACAGGTAACTAAAACGCTATTCTTAGGTAAAACTCTTACTGTTTCTGCACCTTTTTTTGATATGTATTCTTTAGAGTTATTTAAAAGTAATATATTATCTTGAAACAAATCATCCGGTTTAATAAACATAATATCGTTTGAATTATAATATTCTTTATTACTTTTCTTTGGCGTTTTCCCTGTAACTATTTCACCAAGATCTTTTAGTTTATATTTTTTAAAAAACATTTAATCACAACCCTTAATTAATCCTTTTAACTCATCAATGCCCATAATAATTTCCTTTTCATAACTTTCAATTCTATCCAGAATAACTTCAGGTGCTTCATACTCCACTTCTTCATACTCAATTTCCTTATACTTATTAATCGACAAATCATAATCATTTTCCCTTAATTCTTCAACTGGTACAAAAAACGATTGTTCTGTCCGTTTCCGTTCTTTTTCTGCTTCTAAATGGTTAAATCGTTCAATAATATCCGGTATATCATTTTCTTCAATCGGATTACGTTTGTCATCCAACGAAAAGCCGTCTGCTTTCATATCATAGAACCAAACGTTATCTGTTCCACCTGCACCCGTTTTCGTAAATATCAAAATCGCCGTTGAAACGCCTGCATAAGGTTTAAACACTCCGCTCGGCATGGAAATGACCGCTTCCAATTTATGATTATCAACAATTTCCTTCCGAATCATTTTATGTGCATTTGAACTTCCAAATAATACACCGTCTGGAACAATCACCGCAGCTCGTCCACCCGGTTTTAAAATACGAATAAATAAGGATAAGAATAATAATTCCGTTTTTTTCGTTTTTGCGATTTTCAACAAATCGTTTGAAACAGCTTCATAATCCAAGGAGCCTTTAAATGGAGGATTAGCCAATACTAACGTATATTTTTCTTTATCTTTATTAATCTCAGAAAGAGAATCTCGATAGTCAATATTCGGATTATCCACCCCATGAAGCATCATGTTCATCGCACCGATCCGAAGCATCGTCCGATCCATATCATTTCCGTAAAACATCGTGTGATGGTAATGTTCTTTTAAGCCTTGAACAAGAAACATATCATTGTGATGTTTACGCAAATATTCACTTGCTGCAACTAAAAATCCAGCCGTCCCCATGGCAGGATCAATAATAATATCCTCTGGCGTTGGTTTCATCAGTTCAACCATCATTTGAATGATGTGTCTCGGTGTACGGAATTGTCCGTTCGTACCTGACGTTGATATTTTTGAAAGCAAATACTCGTATAAATCACCTTGAACATCTCTGTCATCTAAAGGCAAATTGTCAATCCCATCGACAATTTTTGCTAGCATATTCGCTGTTGGGATTAAAAACATGGCATCGCCCATGTACTTAGAATACGCTGAATTATTTTTGCCATGTAAATTTTTAATAAATGGAAAAACTTCATCCGAAACGATTCGATACATTTCTTCCGGTGAACCGAGCTGTTTAAAACGGTGCCAACGCAAATGCTGTTTATCCTCTGGAAAAATCCCCTCAAAAGGGATGCCTAAAACTTCTGCTTCTTTTTCTTTAACCGTTTCCGTTTCATCCAAACCTTTTATAAATAACAGATAAGTAAATTGTTCGATAACAGTTAATGGGTTTGTAATTCCGCCTGTCCAAAACGTTTCCCATATTTTATCTACTTTATTTTTAATTTCACCTGTAATCATTTAAGTTCCTCCTGCTGCATCTTATATATCTTCATTATACTTATTTATCTCATTTTATTAAAAGGATAAACTTGGAGACCTATAACTATTTACCCAATTGATTAATCCAAAATATCTTAAAAATTTTAAATCCTATTAAAATACATTGAATCGATAAGTATAATGTTTCAGAACAAATCGGTTAATCAAATTTTTTTAAAAAAATTCCTTTTTCCTCTTCAAATATGAAAAAACGAAGATACAATGCTTTATGCAAATCGAAAAATACAAATAACTAAGAAGATGAATATGTTATGCAATGTGCAGCTTATATTCGAACTACAAACAAAAATCTTGCAGATGAAAATTTAAAATTTATGATTGAAGATGTTCGTCAAGGTAAATTTGATATTATCGTTGCAACAGATCCATCAAGACTTTATAGAAATACTGAGCTATTGATGGAATTAGAAAATCTTTATAAGCAAAACAAAATCCATATCGTAACAGTGGATAATCAAATAAATACTATCCATAGTGATGATGATAAAGTACTAAGAAATTTTAGTTCACTTAATAATGTTTTACAACAAAAAAACAGGGGAGTCCCTGCAGTCTATATTAGAACGAATAAACCATTAGAAGAAAATAGATATTTACAGTATTTAATACCCTTATTGGAATATAAAAAAAATCGTCGATTCATCGAAAAACTACATTCATCTAAAAGAATATTTATCAAAGTCAAATAATTTTAGTGTAACCCAATAAAAAGCGAGAACCGCAGAGGTTACGTAACCATTCACATTGTTGGTTATGTAATTCTGCGGATTTTTTTATATTGAAAAATTATAAAAGGGAGAGCGATAAATCATGAATAGATTTGAATACACAGTTGAGCGAATTTTTGCAGATACTTCGCTCACCTTCATGGATGTTATAAATTCCATTATTGATCATAAAATTGAAGAACTCGTCAATAATGCTAGTAAGGTAAACACTGCTACATCTCAGAATGATGAGAAGGAGTATGATTCAAAATGAGATGTGCAGTATATGTTCGTGTTTCAACGGATAAAGAAGAACAAAAAGATTCATTAAAATATCAGCAAGAGCTATTTTATAATTATATATCAGAAAAAGGTTGGGATATTTACAACTTTTATATCGACGTTGAAAGCGGGACGACAGCAAAAAGGGAAAAACTTCAAAAACTAATTGAAGATGCTCAGGATAGAAAATTCGATATCATCCTTGCCAAAGAGTTATCACGTCTTGCCCGAAATGGAGAATTATCCTATAAAATCAAAAACTTATGTGAAAACCAAGGGATTCACATCATTACTTTAGATAATGCGATCAATACATTAACAGGGAACACTCATATGTTTGGCCTTTATGCATGGATGTACGAACAAGAATCTCAAAACACGAGTAATCGTGTGAAAGAGACATTAAAAACTCGAGCAAAAAATGGACTTTTTAAAGGATCAAACCCTCCATATGGGTATGAAGTAAGAGATGGAAAATTGTATATCCGAAATGATGAAACACCAAATATTGTTAGACGAATTTTCAAAGAATATTTGGAAGGAAACGGACGACAAAGTATTGCAAGACGGCTATATAACGAGGGAATTCCTACCCCTGCTCAAATAGCTGAAAAAGCAAACGCAGGAGATAAGTGGCATGATTCTACCATTAGATGCATCTTGACAAATCCCCATTACGTTGGGGATCTTGTTCAAGGAAGAACAACGACAGTAAGTGTAACGAGTAAAAGGAGGAAAAAAGTTCCAAAAGAAGGACAGTTTATTATCGAAAATGCACATGAGCCAATTATATCTAGGGAAACGTTTGATGCTGTCCAAAATCAATTAGAGCAGAGAAGAAAATATATTACAGCACCCAAATTACATCTTTTTACCAACATTCTCTATTGTGCTGACTGTGGTACGGGAATGTGGTATAGAAGTAATCGTCGGGGCTACATCTGTGGAAATTATGCCCGTCATGGCAAAAAGGCTTGTACCGCCCACACGATAAAAGAGGATTTTCTTAAAGAAACAATCCTAAATGACATCCAAACCTTAATTCAACAAGTTGATAAAGAGAAATATATAAAGAAGATGGAGAGAAAATCGAAAAGTACAAAATCGGATTCTCAAAAGAAAATCAATAAGATTAACAAACAGATGGATGTTTTAAAAAATCGAAAAAGGAAATTCATCAACCTGTTAGCTGACGGAATTATCACACATGAAGAATATCAAGAGAGTATTGAAGTAACGAACAAGGATTTAACTGAATTAATGGAACAGAAAAATGAACTTCTTTCATTGATGGAAAGCGAGGATGTAATCGAAACGATTGAAAAGCTCAAAAAGGAATTACTTCAATTCCTAAATTTCGATGAATTAACCGAGGATATTCTCCATCGACTGATTAATCGAATCGAGGTAAAAGAGGACGGTACACCAATAATTCATTACCGGTTTACCACACCAAAAATTGAATAGAGGCAAGAAAGAAACCTTATCTTGCCTCATTTTTTCATTTTAAAACTATCTGCGAAACGCACTCAACGTGCGCTGTGTGCGGAAACATGTCCACTGGCTGAATGTATTCCACTTTGTATTGGTCTGATAAATATTGAATGTCTTTCGCTAAAGTGGACGGGTTGCAGGATACGTAGACGAATCGTTTTGGTTTGACTTTTTTGATGGTTTTTAGGAATTTTTCGTCACAGCCTGTTCGTGGAGGGTCCACGACAACTACGTCAGGTTTCCAGCCTTCTTTGACCCATTTGGGCATTAGTTGTTCTGCTTTTCCCGTTACATAGGTTGCGTTTTGGATTCCGTGTTTTTTCGCGTTTTCGTTGGCGTTTTGGATGGATTCTTCGATGACGTCCATGCCGCGGATTTCTTTTGCGTCTTTGGCGAGCCAAAGTCCGATCGTTCCTACGCCACAGTAAGCGTCTACTATTTTTTCGTTTCCGGTTAATTGTGCCGCTTTTTTCACTTCATCATATAGCTTTACCGTTTGAGTCGGATTGAGCTGGAAAAAGGCACGAGCCGAGAGCTCAAATGACAGGTCGCCGAGTGTTTCTTGAATCGCTTGCTCCCCTTTTATTGGTAATGTTTCATCTCCAAAAATGAGCGATGTTTTTTGGCCATTTACATTCTGCATGACTGATGTAACTTCTGGAGCACGCTTTATAATTTCTTCTGCAATTAATTCTTTACGTGGCAATTCTTTTTTCGCTGTAATAAGAACGACTTGAACGTGTCCTGTTTGAATACCTGCTCTTACCACAATCGTTCTCACAAGCCCTGTTCGCTTTCGTTCATGATAAATTGGTATATTAAAATCACTTAGTACTTGTTTCACGATTTGCGTTACTTTATCGGTTAAAGGGTGCTGCACCATACAAGACTCAATCGGGACAAGTCGATGGGAATCGAGACCGTACAATCCGGCGATTACTTCACCTTTTTTTCCTTGAAGCTGGAAAGAGCTTTTATTTCGATAATGCCACGGGTCTTCCATTCCGATCGTCTCACGAATATCTAGCTCTTCCATCTTCAATTTTGTATGGCGTTCAAGAGCTTGAATGACAATATCTCGTTTTTCCTTAAGCTGCTGTTCATAGCTTAAATGCTGCAGCTGACAGCCTCCGCACTCACCAAAGTGGACACATGGTGCTTTTACACGATGAGGAGATTTATTGCGGATTCGTTTTATTTTTCCTTCTGCATACTTCGGATGAATTTTCGTCGCTTCCACTACCACTTCTTCCCCAGGCAAAGCACCCGGAACAAAAACGACTTGCTTTTTAAAATAGCCTACTCCTTCCCCATTAATTCCGAGTCGTTTAATTGTGAGAGGAAATTGCTGCCCTTTTTCGATCGTTACGTTTTTCGTCATGTTGTTTCTCTCCGTTTCTTTTCAATGCTTCTCCATAAATAAAGGGACGCATAGCTTAAATAAGGCGACCACTCTCGACTGTATTTTTCCATTTCTTCTTTCGTCGGTTTTCGCTCAAGGTTAAAATATTTTTTCACGGCATTTTGCAAACCGATATCGGCAACTGGGAAAAGATTCGATCGGCCAAGTCCAAACATTAATACATTTTGCACCGTCCACGGACCAATCCCTCTCACTTTGACGAGCTTGTTCATCACTTCTTGATCATTCATGTCATGAAGCTTTTCTAAAGAAAGTTTTCCTTCAGCAATTAACCTTGAAGTATCAATCACATATTCTGCTTTGCGCCTACTAAATTTTAAGCTCCGCAAATCATCATAATTTAATTCAGCTACTACTTCTGGCTTCGGATAAAACTTTACTCCATCTATTGTTGTCCCGAATGTATTCACAAACGACGTTGATAATTGGTAAGCAAAAGATAAATTTAGCTGCTGATGGATGATACATTTCATTAAGCAATTATAAACATGGAAATCAAGAATTAGTGGTGTTCCTTCATGCTCTCTAAAAAGCTTGGCTAAATTCGTTTGTAAAAAATGCTCTTGAATGACTTTCAGCGAACGATCCCAATGAAAAATGCGGACTAGTTCGCTCATCGCATGCTCTTTTTGACCTTCATTCATCCCTGTTACGATAAAGGATGGTTCTTCTTTTGTTCCGGTAGCTTGTACTGTAACGACAAAAGGATTTCCTAATCGATCATATAATGGAACATCAATCGTACGCTTTTCAATATTTACTTTATTTAAAGGATCAAGAGCCAACATTTCTAACACTTGGTCAAAATCATATGGCGGTGTTGCTTCAACTTGTTCTTTCCACATCATGAGATCCGCACCTTTTTAAATGTTATCATCGTAAATATAAAAAACCCTTCGCACAATGTCAAAGGGAAAACAAATACGGATGCTCGATTTCTTTTTCCATCATTAAGTCATCTAAGCTTTTAAAACGGTATCCTTCTTTTTTTAAATCTTGTATCGCTTGATCTAGTGCTTCTGCATTATCTTTTGAAACGGTATGCAACAAAATGATCGCGCCTGGATGAATTTGATTCATTATATTATCATAGGCATATTGCCAGCCTTTTTGATGATGGATTTTCCAATCAACAAAAGCAAGTGACCAAAAGACGTTTTGATACCCGTATTTTTTTGATAAAGCAAGTGTTCGTTCGCTAAAAATTCCCCTTGGCGGCCGCAAATAAACCGTCCCTTTTTGCCCTGTCAACTCTTCTACTCTTTGACTAACAGAATTTAATTCCTTTATAAATTGCTCTTCGCTTACTTTTGTTAAATCAGGGTGGCTCCATGAATGGTTACCAACGATATGCCCTTCTTTCACCATTCTTTTTACAAGTTCAGGCTGATCATTTAAATAATGACCTGTAACAAAAAAGGCTGCGGGCACATCGTGTTTTTTTAACACATCTAAAATTTTTGCTGTATAACCGTTTTCATAGCCATTATCAAACGTTAAATAAATATCCTTTTTCCGTGTATCCCCTAAATAATAAGCTCCGTATTTTTGCAAAATCGATTCCAGCTCTTTTCCGGCATATGGCGGCTCTTGATTCGTGCTCTTTTTAAAGCCCCAATGAATCACTTGATTGGAAACAGCTAATACGGGATGAATATTGATGAGGAAAAAAATCGAAAAACTAATAAATAAGAACAAACGCTTCACATCGTTCTCTCCTTCCGAAAAACACTTACTTTTGATATTAGTGTATTTCGGAAAGGACGTTTCATACTGGTAATAATTCCAAAGCTCTTATAAGTGAGTTATTCATAACGAAAAATAAAACTTCGAAAAAAAACTAACAGCTACGTTATGTTGCAAATATATATTCTAAGTCGACATGAAACCCGTTCAATATTTTCGATGAAACCTTGCCTTTTTCTGATTTTACGGCAAACTGTTCATACATTCCTGCATCATTTAAAACATAAACGGTAACGGAATTAATCATTGGATTCACGATCCAATATTCCTTCACTCCATACTTCATATAAAGATTGAGCTTTGTAACTAAGTCATGTGATTGATTGGATGGACTAAGGATTTCTACTATAAGGTGAGGAACGCCGATATATTTCGTTTCAGTAAAACCATTTTTATCACATATAACGCTTATATCAGGAATAACAATTTTATTCCCTTCAATCTTTTCACTCTTTAATTCGATATCATAAGGGGCAACAAATACTTCACATGGAGCATCTAGCAGGAAATTTCCAAATTGTAATTGAAGACGACTTAATACTCGTTGATGTTTTGTAGATGGAGAAGGCGACATGTATACAACGCCATCAATGTACTCTAACAACTGTTCACTCTTTTCCCTCATCTCATAAAACTTTTCTAAAGATACAAAAGAATCATGACGTAAGGCCACTCCATTCACCCCTTTCTTTTTTATCATTACCTAATGATAACATTTTTACTGTGAAGCTTAAATATAGGTGCCTGTTTTGTAAAACAACAGCCCTTGACGGAATCAGAAGCCCTTTATTTACTTTTCGAGTTGCAAATGAACATTATCAAGTACTAGGGGACAGGAATATAAAATTAAGGGACTTCCCAAAAATTAGAAGTCCCTTTTTGAAAAAATTATTTAAAAACAGGCTCTTTAAATTGAGCAAGCTTTTCTAATGAAGATTTGTCCACATCTTCGTGCAAGCTGTTTCCGTGGGAGTCCATCGTTACAACAGCGGTGAAGTTTTCAACGCGCAAATGCCACATCGCTTCTGGAATTCCGAATTCAAGCAAGTCAACACCTTCAACGGATTTAATACATTCCGCATAATATTGTGCAGCTCCACCGATGGCATTTAAGTAAACGCCGCCATGCTCTTTTAACGCTTGCAATGTTTTGGGCCCCATGCCGCCTTTACCCATGACGGCGCGAACACCGAATTTTTTCATAATATCCCCTTGATAAGGCTCCTCACGAATACTTGTTGTCGGACCTGCCGCTTTTACTTCCCAATTACCGTTTTCATCTTTTAACATAACTGGTCCGCAATGATAAATAATTTGACCATTTAAGTCAACAGGTGAATCGTGATCCATTAAATATTTATGGATGGCATCACGTCCAGTGTAAATAATGCCATTAATCCGTACGACGTCGCCAACTTTTAATTCACGAATTTGTTTTTCTGTAATTGGCGCTTCTAAAGTAACTACACGGCTTTCAGAGTCAGATGAGGCAGCAGCTTCTTCATTTGCAGGCGGATTCGATAAATCAACATCTTCGCCGTCTTGGTAAAGCCATTTTGTAATTTCACCTGATTCCGGATCAATATAAACTCCTAAACGGCGGAATGCCCAACAATTGTACGCAACCGATACGAAGAAGCTTGCTGGAATACGGTTAATCGCTCCAATTTTACAGCCTAATAAAGTTGTTTCTCCACCGAATCCCATTGTACCAATGCCAAGCTTGTTGGCATTTTCCATAATGTATTCTTCTAGCTTGCGTAAATCTTCATTCGGATTTACATCATCGACACTGCGGAAAAGCTGCTCTTTCGCTAATTCATATCCAGATGTGCGGTCGCCGCCGATTCCAACACCGATAAACCCAGCCGAGCAGCCTTGGCCTTGTGCTTGATAGACAGAATGCAAGATACATTTCCGAATTCCGTCTAAATCACGGCCTGCACGTCCAAGTCCTTCTAGCTCGCATGGAAGGCTATATTGAATATTTTTATTTTCACAGCCTCCGCCTTTCAAAATAAGGCGAACATCCATGTAGTCTTTTTCCCATTGTTCGAATTTAATAACAGGTGTCCCTTCACCTAAATTGTCGCCAGAGTTTTCGCCAGTTAACGAATCAACTGAATTTGGACGGAGCTTTCCATCTTTTGTCGCTTTAGCAATGGCCTCTTTAATGACTTCTTTAATTTTAAGCTGATTTACACCTACTGGAACCTTGATTTTAAAGGTTGGCAATCCCGTATCCTGACAAATCGGCGATACATTTTCATCTGCCATTCTTATATTTTCGGAGATCGTCGCTAGCGACATGGCCGCTCTTGTTCCCGCATTTTCTTTTAATTTTGCTTCGTAAATCGCACGACGAACATCCTTCGGCAAATTCGTAGATGTTTCCACAATGAGCTTGTACATACTTTCAAAAAGCTTCTCCATCCCGCTCTCCCCTTTTCAAATAAAAGAATTCTGTCTTTTTCCACAATTTTTATTATACTCTGTTCAATTCTTGATTTAAAGAAATTTGTAAAAGCTTACATTTAGAAAC
This sequence comes from Bacillus alveayuensis, assembly GCA_030812955.1. Lineage (GTDB taxonomy): Bacteria > Bacillota > Bacilli > Bacillales > Aeribacillaceae > Bacillus_CB > Bacillus_CB alveayuensis. The sequence continues at coordinate 27,123 of JAUSTR010000017.1, read as the reverse complement.
TCTTTACATTAGTTTTTAGACAAAGTCTTTTTCTGAGGAATTTTTCATTTTTTTTATATTTCAAACATATTGGCTTGAATCTTTCCTCTCCCTATTATTTGTTAACATGCTATAATGAATATTTGCTAAGTTTTTTGAAAGCACATATGATATAAAATGATATGATCTGGTGGATTGAAAAGGAGAAGTGTGATCAAAATGGCTGTTCAAAACAAATTAGCTCCCATTACCCCTTCCTATGATCCTTGGGAAGCGTATTTAGATATCGAGCAATATGGAAAATTAACATTAACCAATGTTGAATTTACGACAACAACTATTTGCAACATGCGCTGTGAACATTGTGCTGTCGGTTATACATTATCGCCAAAAGATCCAGAGGCGCTGCCGCTTGATTTGATTTTAAAGCGTTTAGATGAAGTTCCTACATTACGTTCTTTAAGCATTACGGGCGGAGAGCCAATGCTTTCCTTAAAATCTGTTGAAGAATACGTGATACCGATTTTAAAATACGCTCATGAACGCGGCATTCGAACGCAAATTAACTCAAACTTAACATTAGATTTAAAGCGCTACGAAAAAATTATTCCGTATTTAGACGTATTACATATTTCTCATAACTGGGGAACAATTGATGATTTCGTAGAAGGCGGATTTGCGATGATGGATCGTAAACCGACTTACGAACAGAGAGCGAAATATTTTGAGCGAATAATTGAAAACAGCCGCGCGCTTGTAGACGCTGGTGTAATGGTTTCAGCAGAAACAATGCTTAATAAACGAACCCTGCCTCATATTGAAAAAATTCACAAACAAATCGTCGAAGAAATGAAATGTCAGCGCCACGAGGTTCATCCGATGTATCCAAGTGATTTTGCAAGTACTTTAGAAGCATTAACACTTGATGAACTCCGGGAAGCCATTCATCATTTGTTGGACGTACGTGATCAATCCGTTTGGATGCTATTTGGAACATTGCCTTTTTATGCATGTAGTGATGATGAAAAAGATCTTGCGTTGCTTCAACGTCTCGGAAGCAGTAAAAATGTAACGGTACGTAATGATCCTGACGGCCGTTCACGATTAAATGTCAATATCTTTACTGGCGACATTATTGTAACAGATTTTGGTGATACACCACCGCTTGGGAATATTCAAGAAGACACATTACTATCTGCATACGAAAAATGGAGCCAGTCAAAAATAGCTAAACAATTGAATTGTCATTGTCCAAATGTCAAATGTCTCGGCCCTAATATTCTAGTTAAAAATAGCTACTATGAAGATGTTGATTTTACTGTAAGAAAAGCAAATCTCTAAATTTTTTTAAAGGGGACTGTGTATGGAGCAATTTTTACAAATAGTTAACCACCCTATCATTAAAATTGTCATCGTCGGTTTGATCCTTATTATCGTTACACGTATCATCAATAAATTGGTTCACAATTTTTTCAAGAAAACAGATTTTATTGAAGAGCGAAAGGAAAAAACAATTGAGAGCCTTATTCGCTCTTTGACAAGATATGTTGCAACAATTGGATTTCTTTTATATATTCTTTCACAATTTGTTGAAGACTTCGGTCGTATCTTGGCTGGTGCCGGAATTGCTGGGATTGTGATTGGCTTTGGTGCTCAAAGCTTAATTCGAGATATATTAGCAGGGATCTTTTTAATTTATGAAAAACAGCTTCACCAAGGTGATTTTGTCACAATTAATAATACCTTTAACGGAACCGTTGAAGAAATTGGTTTACGTTCACTCAAGCTGAGAGAATGGAGCGGTAAAGTCTTAACTATTAGCAATGGAGAAATTAAGCAAATTCAAAACTATAATATTGAGCAAATGCGAGTGATCGAACGTGCAGTTGTGAGCTTTCGTGAAAATCCCGATGAGGTTTGGAATGTATTAGAAGAAGCCTGTAACAGCCTAAACGAAAAGTTTGCTTACTGCTTGAAGCGTGATGATTCTGGAGCAATGATAGAACCGTTCCAAATTTATGGTATTACTTCCTTAAATGCAGGATTTCGCGGCTATGAGTATACGATCATTGGACTTGTCGATGACCGTTACTATTGGGAAGCAAGTAAACAAGCTCGTAAAATGATCGCGCAAACACTATATGATCATCAAATAGAATTGGCTGAAGAACGCTTCCTAATGATCTCATCACAAAAGAAAGGCCATTCAAGTGAAAGCGGCATTTAACTAATATATAGCTGACCCAACATGGACAAACCTCATTTTTTCATGCAACATGCTATGTTCATTGTTTCGGGTCAGCTTCTATATTTATTTTGGTTGTTCAGTGATAACAAATCCAAATGAAACACGGTCCTGAACAGGAATCCAAGCACCGATTCCTTGTTGAGTTACATTTTTCACAACAATTTTCTTTTGCCTTCCTTTTAAGACTAAATACACTTCACCATACGTCACCTTTCCTTTTTCGTTGATGGCTGGGGCATACGCATATAAATAGCCCATTTTTTTTGGCGGAATATTATAAACATGCTCTTTTTTCGTTCCTACTCCAACAACCGTTTCAAATGATAACGGTAAATTTGTTTTCTTGACAGCTTTTAGGAGCATCATTTTTTTAACATCTTCAGCCTTTGGAATATTGGCTGTCAACCCACCCGTTACTTTCTTTTGTACTTCCTGCTTATAACGAATTTGAACAGGTGATTTTCCTCCCCTGTTATCAAAATAGTTCGTGTTTATTTTTTGATATTCCCAGTTGGCAGCTGTTTCTGTCGATTCATAGTTTAATGCCCACTGTCCTAAATAAATGGTGGCACGATACCCAATGGCAACCGGTGACGGCATTATATTCGTCTCATTTAACATTTTAATTAAGTCGGGATTTTCAATTTTCACATTGGAAGAGTCAATTAATTGCTGAGTTAATTCACTTGGCTGTAAATACGGCAAGTCTTGCGTTGGATTCGGGTACGTATTGTCTTGAGAAATATCTGTGACAGAATTAGGGATTTTTATGTTTTCAGATGCGGCAAAGGATGGGATTGTAAAACTACATAATAAAAACAAGATGAAAGAAAAGCATAAAATCTTTCTCATGTCGTTTACTCCTTTCAAAATGCGTTTATCAGTAGTTTTTTCAAGCTTTTTATCATTTATCCAATTTAAGTGAGTTTCCATTTTTTATAAAGAAAAGATTGGTCTTACTATACTATCGATATGACGTTGCCAGAACACATCTACTCGCTCTCACACAACTGGCGTCTTCCAGCAAACAAGCCTATCACATGCACCCATTAAAACCAAAAGACTACAGATCGTCAGTGAATACATTTCTCCAATATTTTTATTGTCTTAAAAAAGTTGATAATTACAGTTATACAGGAATTATGTATTTTAGCTGCTAAGAAAGCTGCTAAGAAAAGAACATGTATCAGTACTTGAAAATAATACATATTTTTAATTTGTTATTTTTTTAAAAATTTATTTTTAATTCTGACAATTTTGTGATAACATAAAAATTACAGTATTACTTAAATATTTTTTTAGTAATACTGTAATATTATAGGAAGTCGTTTTTTGGAGGTAGTGGTTTGGAGGAATTATCAAAGCGAATTCGTGAATTAAGAACTGAAAAGAAAATTACTTTAAAGGAGTTGAGTGAAAAAACAGGATTATCAATAAGCTTTTTATCCCAAGTTGAAAGAGCATCATCATCGCTTGCGATAACTTCATTAAAAAAGATTGCCGATGCTTTGGAAGCCCCTATAACTACTTTTTTTGAAGATTATAAAAACGAAAATTATTATGTCAAAAAGGAAGAACAAAAGCCGTTCCAATTAAAAGGATCAGGGGTTGTTTATACGAGACTTGGTGGAGAATTTTCTGGAAGAAATATTGAACCGTTACTTGTTACGTATCCGCCAGGACCTACAACGGAGAAATCTTTTAGCCATCCAGGAGAAGAGTTTTATTATGTTCTCGAAGGAGAATTATTGTTTTACGTAGATGGTAAGGAATATTTTTTGAAAGCAGGAGACTCTATTCATTTTCCGTCGCATTTACTTCACTCTGTAAACAATCCTTTAGAAGTAGATGCCAAAGTTCTTGCTGTAGTAACACCTGTTATATTTTAATAACTGATTACTTTTTATTAATTATGGATTGAGAAAGGCGGTTAAATTATGAGAGTTGCAACAGATATTGGGGGGACATTTACTGATCTAGTTTATATCGATGATACAGGTAAAATCGGTGTGGCCAAAAGTCATACAACACCTCCTAATTTTGAAAATGGCGTATTAAATGTTATTAAGGAAAGTGGTATCGATACTAAACTATTAGATACATTTATTCATGGAACTACCGTAATCATCAATGCACTAACTGAAAGAAAAGGAGTTAAGACTGGGTTAATTACCACAAAGGGTTTTCGTGATGTATTAGAAATTGCTCGAGGAAATAGACCTGATCTTTTTAATATTCAATATAAAAAACCAACGCCTTTTGTTCCTCGCTATTTACGCAAAGAGATAGAAGAACGTTTAAATTATAAAGGTGAGATAATTGAAAAGCTAAATGTTGAAAGATTAAAAGAAATTATTGAATATTTTAAATCAGAAAATGTTGAAGCGATTGCAGTTTCGTATCTTCATTCCTATAGCAATCCATTTCATGAGATTGAAACGGTAAAGTATATTAAAAAAGTGTGGCCTGAGGTTGCTGTAACTGCTTCTCATGAGGTAACGAGAGAATGGAGAGAATATGAACGTACTAGTACAGCTGTATTAAACTCATATGTAAAGCCTATTGCTTCTACATATATTGATCGTCTTGAAAAAGAACTTAGCAAAATTGAAAAAGATTCAAACAAATATATTATGCAATCTAATGGTGGTACCACAACATTTGAACAATCAAAGCAAACACCAATTAATATGGTTGAATCTGGACCAGTAGCAGGAATATATGGAGCTGCCATTTTAGGAAAAATTCTTGGTGAAGAAAACATTATAGCTTTTGATATTGGTGGCACAACGGCTAAGTGTTCGCTTATTGATGGTGGAGATGTTAAGGTTACAACAGAATACAACATTGAACGTAATGAGCGAAGTGCTGGATATCCAATTAAGGTTCCTGTTGTTGATATTGTTGAAATTGGAAATGGTGGGGGCTCAATAGCTTGGATAGATGACGGCGGATCTTTGAGAGTTGGACCTCAATCTTCCGGAGCCCTTCCTGGACCAGTTGCTTATGGAAAAGGTGGAACAGAGCCGACGACTACAGATGCCAATTTAGTAGTAGGTCGACTTTCCCCTAAAAACTTTGATAATGATGTTGATATGGTGAAAGTAAAGGAAGTCATTGCAGAAAAAATTGCAAATAAATTCGAAGTTTCTGTTGACGAAGCAGCACTAGGTATTATTCGCATTGCAAATTCCAATATGTTAAATGCGCTTAAATTAATCTCTGTAAGAAAAGGATACGATCCTCGTGAGTTTACGTTAGTGGCATTTGGTGGTGGAGGCTCCATGCATGCTCCTGCACTTGCAAAAGAGCTTGGAGTTAGAAAGGTAATTGTTCCAGTAGCATCTTCTGTTTTCTCTGCATGGGGAATGCTGATGACCGATTTACGTCATGATTACATTCAAACTTTTATTCGACGTGTAGATGATATAGATTATGATGAATTCAATAAGCTGTTAGTTCAACAAGAAAATAAGGCTATTAGCCAATATGAAGATGAAGGTGTTGAAAAAAATAGGGTCTTATTTACACGATATGTTGACCTTCGTTATATCGGCCAAGAACATACAGTAAAAGTACCTGTCCCAAATGGTGTTGTAACAAAAGACACAATGGCAGATGTGATTAAAAAATTCCATGATACTCACGAGCAATTATATACATTTAAACTTGAAAACTCCCCAACAGAAATTGTCAATGTACATCTAATGGCTCTTGGTTCTGTTCAAAAGCCTGAAATATCTAAAATGGAACATAATGGTCTTTCACTGCAAGATGCGTTAAAAGAGGTTAGACCAGTTTTATTTGAAGATCATGGCTGGATTGATACAAAAGTATTTGATAGAAGCAAGCTAAATACAGATGCAATCATAGAAGGACCTGCAATAATCGAAGAATCATCTGCATCAACTGTAGTATATCCTGACCAATCAGTAACTGTCGATATATACGGAAATTTAATTATTAAGACAGGGGTGTAAGATCATGGTGAAAACAGGTAAACCTAAAGTGGATTCATTTACATTAGATATTGTAAAGGATTCATTAATTGCAATCGGAGAAGAAATGTTCTATGCATTAGCACGAACATCAATGAGTCCTATTATATATGAAGTATTAGACTATGCTAGTGGTTTAACGGATTCAAAAGGGCAATTGTTAACTCAAGGAAACGGAGTAACTGGATTTATTGGAATGCTAAGCTTTATGGTACGTGAAACTGTCGAGAAGTATAATAAATCGGGTGACTTAAAACCTGGAGACATTATTCTAATCAATGATCCATATGGAGGCGGAGGCTCCCATTTATGTGATGTGGGACTCGTAATGCCAATCTTCTATGATGGAGAATTAATAGCTTTCTCTGCTAATAAAGCGCATTGGACAGAGGTTGGAGGGAAAGACGCTGGATCAATGTCAACAAATTCAACTGAAATTTATCAAGAGGGGCTTCAATTCCCATGTGTAAAGATATTTGAGGAAGGTAAATTAAATCAAGCAGTAGTTGAAATAATTCGTGCCAACGTTAGATTCCCAGATCTTTCTCTTGGTGATTTATGGGCTCAAGTAGCAGCTTTAAAAACTGGAGAAAGACGGGTTCAAGAATTATGTGAAAAATATGGTAAAGAAACAGTAGTGAACTCCATTCATTATCTTTTAGACCATGGTGAACAACTAGCACTTAAATCTTTAAGAGAATTACCGAAAGGCGTTTATACGGCTGAAGACTATATTGACGATGATGGAATCGAAAAAGGACCGTTCCATGTAAAAGTAAAAGTTGAGATTACGGACAATGAATTTATATGTGATTTTCGTGGAAGTCATCCACAAGTAACAGGATCTATCAATTCCACGTTAACAGGCTTAGTCTCTGCAGTTAGAACTATTTACCTAGCTATAACCAATCCATCACAAGATGTTAACGATGGTTCATTCCGACCACTTCGTGTAATTTCAGACAAAGGATCTATATTTAATGCAGTGAGACCAGCGCCTGTCTCAATGTATTGGGAATCCATGTTATTTGGAGCAGACTTAATTTGGAAAGCGTTAGCACCAGTAATACCAAACCGTTTATCTGCTGGACATTTCTTATCTGTATGTGTAGCAATTCTTTCTGGGAAACATCAAGATACGAATGAACCTTTCTTAATTGTTGAGCCTTCCGTCGGTGGATGGGGAGGAGACAAAGAGAAAGATGGAGCTTCTGGTCAATTCTGTATTCTAGATGGGGAAACTTTTAACATTCCGATAGAAGTTTGTGAAACTAGAAACGGAGTTCTAGTAGACGAATATAGATTGAATACTGATGGAGCAGGTGCAGGAGAATTCCGAGGTGGTTATGGAGTAGTGCGTTCGTATCGTTCACTTACAGACAACCAATACTTCACGGGTTCTTTCGGACGTCATAAATATAAACCTTGGGGAGCCAATGGCGGTAAAGATGGCTCAACTAACTACTTTGAATTCGTGAATAGTAACGGAGAAGTATCTGCTCCATTTGGTAAGTATAATCAATATCGATTAAATAAAAATGATGTTACCCGACTTGTCACAGGTACAGGTGGTGGATATGGTAATCCACTTAAAAGACCTATTGATAAAGTTATCTGGGATGTAAAAAATGAATACATTACAGTGGAACAAGCTCAAAGGGATTATGGTGTTACATTGAATCCAGACACGTTAGAAGTAGTGGGAATCTCAGCAAAACGTAAGGAACTGGAGGAAAAATAATTGGAAATTGTAACAGTAAATGAAATTAAGGAACAGGATCGAAACGATGTAACCATGAAAACCCTATTTGATAAATCAGTAGTTGATGGAGGACGGACTGTTTTTGGGATAGTTTCTATTCCCCCAGGTGTGCGAATACCATTGCAAGGCACAGCTTCCCATCTAGAAGACGAATATGGGTTAGTAATAAAAGGCTCTATACTAACGATGAGTGGTGGAAAAGAATATAGAGTCGAGGCAGGACAAGCAACGTTTATTCCACGTGATGAAGAACATTGGGCATATAATGATGGGCAAGAAGACTGTGAAATAGTTTGGGCTTTAGTTTCTAGATAGATTTTGTATTCTTAAATATGCATCTTTAGAAATTAACTTAAAAAGGGCATTTCCTCCTATTATGAAAGGCAAGTAGTTTGATTTCCCCTATGGAGGAAAGTCCTATTTTATTCAATTAAAAGGAGAAGGTTGCATTGGGATATCAACAACGTATTCAAAAAGCTCAGCAATTATTGGAAGAAGAAAATATAGAGGCACTAATCGTGACATCACCACCAAATTTCTTTTATTTCAGTGGAACATGGTTAGATTCGCATGAAAGATTGCAAGCCATTGTAATTAAAAAATCAGGACCACCAATCATGGTTATTCATGAAATGGCCAAAGAAGAAATTAGAAACCTTTCCTTATTCGAGTCAATATTCTGGAAAGATGGTGAACACTCGATAGAAATATTAAATAGTAACTTACCTAAATCAGGTATTGTGTCGATAGATAACCAGTGGCCGAGCCAAAACTTAATACAGTTAATGCGACTGAATCACAATATTCACTTTGTAGAAAGCACTAATGTCATAGGAAAGTTGAGACTATATAAAGATCAGTTAGAAATAGAGTTATTGAGAAAATCAGGATCCATAGCAGATGATGTAATGGAAAAGGCAATAGCTTTTATTGAACCTGGCAAAACAGAGATTGAAGTTGTTAATGAAATTAAGAGATTGTTTAAGACACATAATGTTGAGACATTATCTTTTCCACCGATTGTTGGAGCAGGGAAAAACGGAGCTATTCCTCATCATCAGGCGGACGAAACAATAATATCAGAAGGAGATATGGTAGTTATTGATCTAGGCGGAATAAAGGATCACTATTGTTCTGATATGACTAGAACTATAGTAGTTGGAAAAAAAGTTAGTGATGAAATGAAAGAAATATATAACATTGTTAAGTTAGCCCAAGAGGAAGCAGTTAAAGCAGTTAAACCGGGAGTTCCTATAAAAGAAATTGATAAAAAAGCAAGGGATATTATAACTAAAGCAGGCTACGGAAAGCAATTTACACATAGGACAGGACATGGAATAGGAATAGAAGTCCATGAAGAACCTTTTATAACAAATAAAAATATGCAACTCCTTGAAGAAGGAATGGTTATAAGTATAGAACCAGGAATTTACATTGATGGAAAGTTCGGAGTAAGAATTGAAAATATTGTGTTAGTGACAAAAGACGGGTGTGAGTCTTTCAATCATTATACACGTGAACTAATTTGCAAATGTTAAAAAATAGTCTGAAAAATTATCTAAATATTAAAAAAATGAGGTGGATACGTGGTGGAAATGAATAACAAATCAACAATGGGAAAAGATGAGGCATTGTCCCCAGTACCTTTAAATGAGAGGCAACACTGGTTAACCCCTGCAATTATTTTTGGAGGACTTGAATTTACTATTCCGGTTTTAATGGTTGGTGCATCACTTGTCGGAGGATTTTCATTAACTGAAATTTTGTGGATCATAATTATTGCCATGGTTTTATTCCAATGGCCAGGTAACTTTATTCAAGGATATATAGGTGCTAAAACAGGTAGATCTTCATCAGTTATTGCAAAATCTAGCTTTGGGGCAATTCAAGCAAGGTTTATTGTTGGACTAACTATTTTCATCGTGTCGATGGGTTGGTGGGCTCTTCAGACGGCAGTTGCGGGAAATGCTATTTCAGCAATGTTTGGAATTGATTATAAAAGCGAATGGCTCGCATGGGCATTGATAACTATTATGGCTGGGTTGCTTTTTGCTCTTCCAGCAATTATAGGCTACTCATCAATGAAATGGACCGATTATATTGCTGTACCAGCAGGCCTTCTATTAATAGCTGGTGGAATCTATTTGTCACTAAAAAACATAGGATGGGAAACAATCTCTAATTGGGATCCTGAACCTAATATGACTTTTTTAGCAGCAGTCAGTCTAGTTATTGGTGTTAATGTGTCTCAATGGGTTATAGCTTCTGATTACACTAGATATGCCAAGCCAAAAATAAAAGATAACTTACTAATACCTTTAGGAATAATTGCTGTAGGGATCCCTCTGTTTTATGTTGGTTCTATTATGTCTGTTGGAGTTGGAGAAGCAGATATTGTAACGGTTATGTTAAACATGGGTTTCCCAGTTTGGGGGTTTTTGATCCTATGGTTTGCAACTTGGACTAGTCAACTTATTAATAATTACAGCATGGGCTTAGCACTTAGTAATATGCTAAACGTAAACTCAGGTAACGGCCGTGCTTTATTGACTTTAGGAGGAACAATTATTGCTATTATCATCGCACTTGCAGGGATTTTAGATTATTTTACCGATTTTCTTTATATGACTGCTTTAGTTTATCCTTCCATTGCTGGTGTCATGATGAGTGATTTCTTCTTGATACGTAAGCAGCAATGGGTTGAAAATAAAGGTTGGAATTGGATGGCTACTATAGCATTAGTGGTAGGAACCTTTACTGGATACCTTACACAGTATGTGTACCCATTTGGATTACCTGCAATTCAGTCATTAATAATTTCAGGCATTGTGTATTTCATTGCCATGAAGGTTAAAGCTTCCGTTGCACCAGATGAATTTACTAAAATCCAAAGTGGTGAAGATGTACGAAGTGTTGTCTGAATTTATTTACAGGGGAACTAATATTAAGTAGCAAAAGGTACTGGAGGATGACTACTACTTTCATTAAGTTTTATGCCACAACCCAAACTTGTCATGTACCGACCGCTTGCCCTTGATGTAACTGAATACACTTTCCACTTCGACTTTGCGCCGAGAGTAGAAAGTGGCATTCTTTTCACATTCAAGGGCTGTTTACGCATTCGTTTTCACTTCTTCGAAAAAGGGATTCCTGTAGACTTGACGATTTCCCCATTATTTCTTTAAGTCTTCACATAACCTCATCTATTCCCTTTTCTTATACACGATCTCAATGATCCAACATATTAAAACTGATTCTAATAAAAACAGTGAAGTTTGGCCAGTTTTTTAGTACGAACTCATAGTTCTTAGGCTGTCACGATCTTACTTCACTTCTCTATAACAATATTGTAGCACAGACCTTGGCCGTAGTCTGTGCTCTCACCTTAATATATTTTTCATTTGTTAATCAGAGTAAATAAAATCCAATTCCCATAATTATATAGGCAGCAAGCAAAGTAGCCCCTTCGAACCAGTTTGTATCGCCATCGTTTGAGATGACGATTGTTAATAACACAGCTGTAGCCATAGCGATCAGTTCTGGTAGTGTAAAAACAAGCGGCATTTTTTCGGCAAACATAAGCGAAATGATTACTAAAATCGGCGCTACAAACATCGCAATTTGCAATGTAGAACCTACCGCGATTTCAACAGCAACGTCCATTTTATTTTTATAGGCCATGATCACAGCAGATGCATGCTCTGCGGCATTTCCGACAATGGCGACGATAATAACCCCAATAAATAGTTCACTCCACCCCAGCCTTTCAGCAACGATTTCAAAAGTGTGGACAAGGTTTTCAGACACATACGCAACAGCGAGAGTCGAAATGAATAATATAGTCGTAGCTAGTTTTCCTGACCATTCTGGATTTTCATGCTCATCAATCGTTTCATCCTTACGCTGATAAACCCCACGATGTGTGACAAGTTTAAACAATAAAGCAGCTAAATAAAGACTAATTAAAATAATGGATATTCCAACACTTAACACAAGTGTCCGCTCATCATTCATCGTCTGGGAAAAGACTTCCGGAATCACGAACGCAACAATCACAGCAAACGTTAAAAGCCCTGCATTATGACGAGCATCGTATACATTAAAGCTTTGCCGTTTATACTTTAATCCTCCAATAAAAAACGATAAACCAGCTACTAATAATAAGTTCCCTAATACAGAGCCAGTTAGGGATGCTAAAACAACTTCAATGAGCCCAGCTTTCAATGCAAAGATAGAAATAATTAGTTCAACCGCATTTCCAAATGTCGCATTTAAAAGACCTCCTATACGTGGTCCAGTGACAATGGCTAAACTTTCGGTCGCTCTACCCATGTAGCTTGCCAAGGCAATAATAGTCAAACAGTAGATGACAAACATTAAAAGAGGTGTCCAATGAAAAACACTTCCAATAATCGAAAGAGGCATACCAATTACAACAAGGAGAAAAAATATTCGACTAAACACGTTTGCTACCACCTTTTATAATGATTCCTTTTCAAAATGATTTTACCCAGTTTTTTATTGTTAGCGTAACCTTCATCCTTTATTCTATTGTTCATAACCATTTATACAAATTGTATTTTCTATAAATTGATTAAAACTCCTTCCAACATGATCTTTTAAAAAGGCTGTTTTCGTAAACTTTGTTGCTTTTCGACTGTCTATGAACCGAACAAAGCACGTGGTCGGACAAATCACATTTGTCCGACCATCTACTTTTGTTCGGTTCACGTCACACTACACGCGTGACATAGCAAGCGTGTCGCTTGCTTGACAGTCGAAAAGCTATCGTATAGTAAAGCAACAATCTTTTAGAAAAGAGCCTTTAAAAAAAGAGGCTGTTAAACCAGCCTCCAAGTTTATTGAACTAATTCAAATGTTTCCACTATGATAATGCTTCCTTCAACGGATTGAACCATTGGACAATTTTTTCGAGCTAATTCAATTGATTTATGTATTTGGGTTTTGTCTAGGTTATTTCCCTTAATTAAGTAATGAAGATGAATTTTCTCGATCCGATTTGCTTTTTCCTCATTTCGTTCAACATCTGCTTGAATGGTTATATCCTCAATGTCAATACGTTTTTTTTGTAAAATTTTCCGAAGAACACCACCGCTGCATACAGCAATCGCCGATACCATTAATTGAAAAGGTCGGAAGCCATACTTTTCATCTCCTGCTACATGAAGCTCCCCATATTCAAAATTCGTTGTAAAACCGACTTCTTTCATTTTAAATTCCATTATTCACAGCTCCTTCTGCAGTTATATTTATTTCTGTATTTTCTAACTCCAACGTTACCATTTTTATGATTTCTTGTAAAAGAAAAACGCATATCATGTCATCAAAAAAAATTTATGAATTTTTTAAAAAATCGTTTGAACTTTCTGTTCATTCTGTTATATAATAGTATCAACAAAAACAATAACTGTATCATAACAATAAATGAGAGGGGATTAAAATGATGAGCCGTCAAGAACGAAAAAATATGATTGATTTTATTGCCAAGATGAAAGAGATTGATCGTGAAACTTTAATGTATATGACAGATGCCGATATTGAACACATTTATTCTTCAACTTATCATTCCTACATGGAAATGAATGAATAGATATGACATTCATTTTCCATTGTTGTCCTAGCTGCCGCTTTCTTCCTTTTTTCTCTATCTAAATGAAAATAGACACCTTGTTTGGTGTCTATTTTTATGGCTCTTTTCGCAAAGATTGTTGTTTTACTATATTTCGACTGTCATTAGCAAGCGACACGCTTGCTATGTCACTTACAAGCGTGACGTGAACCGACCACATTCTTTGTTCGGTTCATAGACAGTCGAAAAGCAACAAAGTTTACGAAAACAGCCTTTTTATTCGTTAAAACCCTTAATGATAACCATTTTGGCCGTTTGCACTGCTGCTCGTTTTATGTTTCGGTTTGCTTTTTGAGCTTTGCTTATTATGATGTCCACCTTTTTTGGATTGTTTAGACAAAATGGATCCCCCCTATCATCATGCTCGACTAATGTATAGCATGCTCAAATGGGCCAAAACTATGAAGGAGGATGATGGTAACGATGATAGATAATGGCGTTAATTTCGCCTCCTAAAATAATGATGATAGCTGATAAGTAAAACCATATTAACAAAACAATAACCCCACCAAGACTTCCATATGTCACACTGAATTGTCCAAATCTTGCGACATAATATGAAAAGGCTAATGACACGACAATCCACCCAACTGTTGCAAAAAGGGCTCCTGGATATACTTCGAATAGCTGTAATCGTTGATTTGGAGCCATCACATAAAGTCCTGTAAATACAATTAATAAAATGATTGCGCTAAGCAGCCAGCGCATCGTATTCCAAATCGATAAAAACAGATTAGAAAAACCGAAAGCAGTAGAAATCAATAACCCTATTTCCCGGCCAAACACAGGAAGCAACAAGGCGACGACAATCACAAAAATCATAGCAAATGTTAAAATGATGGCCATTCCTCGCGCAATGAGAAAATGGCGATTTTCCATTACATCATACGCACGGTTAAGCGCCCTAACAATGGCATTAATCCCATTGGATGCAGACCATAAAGAAGCAATGATACTGAATGATAACAACTTCCCATTTTGCGTATCAATCACTTGTCTTACATTTTCCTCAATTAATTTCATAGAATTCCCAGGGGCATATTGACGAATAAAATCTAATAGAGCATCAGTGGAAAGAGGCAGATAACCCATCAATGTGATCAGAAAGATTAAAAAAGGAAATAAAGACAATAAAAAGAAATACGCTAATTCTGCAGCTAAACTTGGAATTTGATGCCGTGAAAACCGGCTTACTAGTTCTTTATACAGATTCAGTTGGGCGTGCCGGCCTATCATGTCATCACCTCTTTTTATTTGAACAATGCTGCACAAGTCTTTTATTCATGGTAATTTTTTTGGATTCTCTCTTTTGTTTCCTCTATAAGCTCGATCAATTGAGGAGTAAGCTCTTTTAGCTCTTTTACTTTTTCATTGATAAATGATAAATCGTCTGAAACATGACGAAGTGTTTGTTTGGCTTCACTTATTTTATTTTTTACAGCATTAGAAGCTTCCGATGGATTTTGCACATAGTGTTTCATTTGTTCCGTCGTTTTTATTCCGATATCCTTTATATGATCGCGAGTTTTTTTGTCCAATAATGAAATCGCAGCCCCAACTAGAGCGCCAAGCAGCACCCCTTTTAATAATTTATTTTTATTTCCCATTGATTTTCCCCTTTCCTATTATAGGTTGTATTCTTTTTTGATCGTCTCTAATAAACCTTTACAACCTTTTTGAACCATTTCATACACTTCTTCAAAATTTCCTGTAAAATATGGGTCTGGCACATCAACTAGATCTCTATCTTTGACATAATCCATCAATCGTCCGATATGGCCGGTTTTGGAAAAGGTTGCTAAACGACGTAAATTTCCTATATTTTCTGTATCCATCCCTATAATATAGTCAAAATTGAATAAATCTTCTTTCTCTACCTGGCGTGCTTTTAAACCTTCATAGGAAATTTGATATTGATCTAAAATTTTTCGCGTCCCTTCATGAGGTGGTTTACCAACGTGCCAATTCCCTGTACCTGCAGAATCGACCATTATTTTATCCTCTAGCCCTTCCTTTTTCACAAGATCGCGAAAAACAGCCTCTGCCATTGGTGATCTGCATATATTTCCTAAACAAACAAATAATACTTTAATCAATGTTTATTCCCCCTGTTTTTCCTTGTCCCTTCATTTTTCATCTTATGTTTCAAGAAAAAATTTTTCAATATATATCAGGCTGAAACATGTTACAATGGAACAAACAAAAGCGAAAGGATGAACACATTGAATTTGTCTGAAAAATCATCTGAAAATGTTGCATTTATGATTCAAAAGATTACGGAAAAGCTTAATGTGATTAACATCGGGGCTATTAAACCTACTCATTTTAATGAAGATATGTATGACGAATTAAAAGACATTTACGAATTGGTGATGAAAAAAAATACTTTTAGCCCTAGTGAAATGCAAGCTATTGCGGAGGAGCTAGGCAGCTTAAGAAAAATGTAAAGTTTCCATTCTGTAGCCTTTCCCTTTTGCATATAAGTGTACAAAGGGGGAGGAGCGTATGATTGGATATTGGCTAATCGTTTTATTTTTTACTGCGATGTTGATCTCTTGCATTATTCTCTTTATTCAATCAATCAAAGCAGCAATAAATACAGAGGATGCACACCGAATTGATCCAATTCCAAATCGAGAAAACATGCAGGATTAGTAGAGGCTGTCCCACTCGGCAGCCTCAAATGAATATTTTTCTTGAAACACCGATAGATTGAATAGAGGATTTGCATCATTTGGCTATATAAGTTGCAATAAAGAAATTGCGATATTTTGTTTCTATTTGAAACTTTAACGTTTTCGTCTTTTATGGAGTAATCGGTATTTTTCGACTGTCGGGTGACCGAACAACACCGCTTCCAGACATATGCATTTGTCTGTGAAGCGGTTGGTTGTTCGGTCCTCTGTCACGCGAAGGCGTAACGAAGTCAAGTCTTAAGACTTCTCTTTCGACTGTCGAAAAAATAGGAAATCTGTTTTTTCGTCAGCCATAAGTTAAATCTCCCAGTTGTATATATGCAATGCGGCCAGTAATCGGCTGAGTGTAGAACAAAATTTCAACTTATATAGCATATTCTTCAGCGTATTGTCTTTATAATCCTCTTCTTGCAAAATCAACAAAGCGAAATTTATCTAAGCGATGTCGTGATTCTGTATATTGAAATAATGCCGCATCATCTAAATACACATGATTTTTTACTACGACAATGTGGTCAAACCTATCTAGCTCCAAATATTTTCGATCCTCATCTGTAACCTTCTCCACGATAATTTCTTTTTTCGCAAAGCTGATGTTTAGCTTTAGCTTTTTTTCTAAATATTCATAAATGGAACCTTCACAAATTTCCTTTGACAAAAATGGAACATGCTTTCTTAACAAATAATCTTTATCGAGAATAATTTCTTCTCCATTAATATTTCGTGAGCGGACAATTTTCCACACTTCATCTTTAGGGCTTGCTTGCAATTGTTGTTTGATGAATTCATTAGGCTTCATTAAGGCGAATTCGTGTACGGTCGTTTTCGTTTTCATCCCACTATGTTCACTAACTTCCTTAAAGCTCACTAATCCCGAAAAAGGCAAGCTCATTTTTTGAACATCTAAAACTATGGAGCCTTTCCCCTTCACTTTTTGAATAAAGCCATTTTGAGCTAATAAATTTAACGCTTTTCGAATCGTTTCACGACTCGTTTTGTATGTTTTCGTTAAATCATTTTCTGAAGGCAATATTTCTCCAGGTTTAATTTCTCCAGATTTTATTTTTTCTGCCCACTCTAAATAAATAGTGTAGTATTTATTATTTCTCATAAAATCACCTATTATATTTTAACACGTATTCTTCATCATATTAAAAGAGGTTCCATTATTTTAAAACATCATTCAAAAGTTATATAAAAAAGAGGCTATTCAATAAGTGCCTGAACCCACATGTGAGGCCAGACACTTAGCAGCCTCTTATTTCCATAAATAAAAAACAATCGATTCATACGGACGAAGTGCAATACGTTTCATATCATGAGAAGAATCCGGATAGTTGGATAGTAACATTTTACTTTGATATCCTTCTAAGTCGATTTCTTTTGGCAGTTCAAACGTTGTTTCGCGATCATAAAAGTTATTGACAACTAATAGCTTTTCATCATTTCCGTTTCGGACATAGGCAAAAATTTCAGGATGATCCGCTAGTAGAAGCTGATAATCTCCTTCTGTAATAATGTCGTATTCCTTGCGAAGGTGAATCAATTTTTGATAATGATAAAAAATGGAGTCTTCATCGTTTAACACATTTTCAACATTGATTTCTTTATAATTTGAAGCTACCCCAATCCACGGTGTTCCTTTTGTAAATCCTCCATGCTCTTCACTATTCCACTGAACAGGTGTACGTGAATTATCACGAGACTTGCTTTGTAAAATTTGTATTATTTCTTCCTCGTTCATACCTTTATCTTTCAAAATATGGTACATATTGATCGATTCAACGTCGCGGTAGTCTTCAATGCGCTTAAAGTATGGGTTTGTCATCCCAATTTCTTCACCTTGGTAAATGTATGGTGTTCCTTGCATCATATGAATGGTTGTTGCTAACATTTTCGCTGATTCTTTATGATACTTTCCATCATTTCCATATCGCGACACAACACGCGGCTGATCGTGGTTGCACCAGAACAACGCATTCCATCCGCCGCCTTCATTCATTTTCGTTTGCCACTCAGATAAAATTTGTTTTAAGGCTAAGAAATCAAAGTCCGCAACTGTCCATTTTTCACCGTTTGGATAGTCCACCTTTAAATGATGGAAGTTAAACGTCATGTTAAGTTCTTGACGTTCTGGATTTGTATATTGAATGCAATGGTCAATTGATGTGGAAGACATTTCGCCAACGGTCATCATGTCATACTTCGAAAAAACCTCTTGATTCATTTCATGTAAAAATTCATGAATTCGCGGCCCGTCCGTATAAAATTTTCGGCCATCACCATGATCATCATCTGGGAAGCTTTGATTTTTAGAAATTAAGTTAATGACATCTAATCGGAAGCCATCAACACCTTTTTTCAACCAAAAATGCATCATATCATAAATTTTCTGCCGCAGTTCTTCATTTTCCCAGTTTAAATCAGCTTGTGTGACATCAAATAAGTGTAAATAGTATTGGCCTGTTTTTTCATCATACTCCCAAGCACTTCCACCAAATTTTGATTCCCAATTTGTCGGTGCGCTTCCATCTTCTTTTGGATCCTTCCAAATATAGAAGTTCCGATAAGGATTGGCTTTTGATTTTTTCGCCTCTTGGAACCATGGGTGTTCAGTAGATGTATGATTAACGACAATATCCATCATGATTTTTATATCTCGTTTATGTGCTTCCTCTAAAAGCTCGTCAAAGTCTTCCATCGTTCCATATTCTTCGTGAATTTGGAAATAATCACTAATATCATATCCATTATCGTTTTGAGGAGACTTATATATCGGTGTTAGCCAAATGACATCGACACCCAGCTTTTTTAAGTAATCGAGCTTTTGAATAATTCCTTGTAAATCTCCAACTCCATTCCCAGTCGTATCGTAAAAGCTTTTCGGGTAAATTTGATAAACAACAGCTTTTTTCCACCAAGGTTGTTGGTTCAATGTTTCCATCTCCTTTTTCGGTTTCAAAACAGATATAACGATACAAGCGGAAAACATTTTCCCGCTCGTATCGTTTTTCGACATTTAATTATTACGTTTCATTTTGGCAATTAGAATTGTGGCAGCAAATGGTACGACAAGAACGATGATCATACCGATAAAGAAGGCTCCCCAATGTTCAGGGAAGATGGAAATAATTCCAGGCAATCCCCCTACACCGATCGATGCTGCCCTAACTCCATTCATCGTAATAAACATACCAGCAATCGCTGAACCTGTAATGGCTGATAAAAACGCATATCGATAGCGTAGGTTGACCCCAAACATCGCTGGTTCAGTAATGCCTAGGTAAGCAGAAATGGCAGATGTTAACGATAGCCCTTTTAATTTTTCATCTTTTGTTGCAAACATCATTCCTAATGCAGCAGAACCTTGAGCGATATTAGAAAGCGCTAGCATCGGCCATAAGAACGTTCCGCCTGTTGTCCCAATTAACTGCAGGTCAACCGCTAAAAATGTATGATGCATTCCGGTAATAACAAGTGGTGCATATAAACCACCATAGATTAATCCACCAATAACAGGTGCAGCTTCAAAAATGCTGACAACTCCATTTGTTAATGCATTACCGATTGTAAAGGTAATTGGTCCAATAACGATAAATGAAACAAAACCTGTTAATAATAATGCAATCGGTGCAACGAGCAACATTTGAAACGCATCTGGAATTCGTTTTTTTAAGAAAATTTCAAGCTTTGCTAACACATAAGATGCAATTAAAATTGGCAAAACTTGTCCTTGATAACCGACTTTTTCAATTTCTAACCCAAATAAATTCCAAGTTGGAATTGTTCCTTCTTGTTGTGCAGCACCATATGCCCAAGCATTTAAAAGGTCAGGGTGTACAAGCATTAATCCTAATACAATACCGAGCAGCGGACTTCCACCAAATTTATGAACAGCTGACCAACCGATAATACCTGGCAAGAATACGAATGCTGTATTGGCAATTAAGTTAATAATTCCGGCAAAATCTTTCCATTGTGTATGAACATCAATGAGCGCTTTTCCTTCATAAAATAAATCCGGTGCTGTTAAAACGTTGTTAATACCCATTAATAAACCGGCTGTGACGATTGCAGGTAAGATGGGAATAAAAATATCCGCTAATGTTTTAATTAATCGTTGGAGTACATTTAACTTTTTAGCCGCTTCTTCTTTAACATCCTCTTTAGAGGCTCTTTCAAGATTTGTTTGCGCTAACAATTCATTGTAAACCTTTTCAACAGTCCCTTGACCTATGACAATTTGGAACTGACCATTTGTAGAAAACGAACCTTTGACAACATCAATGCTCTCTAACTGTTCTTGATTTACCTTTCCTTCATCTTTAAGGATTAAGCGAAGACGAGTAACACAGTGTGTCGCTTTTTGAATGTTGTCTTCTCCACCAATCGACTCTATAATACGGCGAACTTGATCTTGATACCCACTCATTTTCGAACCTCCGTAATCGTTTTCAATGTCGTTTCAAAAAAATAACGACCTTGCGCGCTAAACATGTATATACATGTCATTTTTTATTCTAATCATGTAAATACATGTTGTCAACGCATACATTTTTTAAATTTTTTTGTCATTGATATTGTTAGTATTCACACAACGAATTAAACAGGGGGAAGTCCATATAGCCTTACCATAAGAAAAAGGCTGTCAAGGTCAGTTTCCAGTGACCCTACAGCCTCATGTTTACAAGTCAAACTTTAATTGTTCGCTATGCTGATCAATCTGTTTTTTTCGTAATCTTTCATGGCGAGCTTTCCGATAGGCTTGATAAACATCAACGATAGGAGATGGGTAACCGAGCTTAAAAAATCCCGGATACAACCAAGGCTCATGAATATATTGGGAAGGAACATTTTTTAACTCTGATACATGTCGCCTAATAAATTCTCCGTTTGGATCATGCTTTTTCGAAAACGCAATCGGGTTCATCACCTTTCCTTCTTCTATATAGCAGTATTGAATAAGAGGATCGTAGTCGAGCAATAATTGTGCAAAACTTTGGCCAATTAAAGAAGTAGAAACTCCTGCAAGATCTCTTATAAATGAGACTGCTACTAAACGTGATTGATGGTTAATCCATCCTGTTTTCATCACGTATCGCATAATGGCATCAATGATCGGAATACCTGTTCGTCCTTTTATCCATTTGTTTAAAACGTCTAATTGTGAATCATCCTCATGATTAACATCATAAAATTTCCCTTGAACAAAATAACCTGTCACACATCGTTGGTAAATTTTTTGCACAAAAGTTTGTAAAAGCTTTGCCTTGTCTGTTCTTTTCATCTCTTCATCCACTTGTTGAATGACATATCTTAACGAAAGATTGCCCCATGTCATATATGGTGAAAGTCTACTTGAATAGCGAATCTCATCTATTAAATGTTTATATTGATGCCTTTCATGAAAATATTGTAAATAGCTATTCAACGTCTCCTTTCCATTCGTTTCCCCGCCTTTCAGTCCAAAGCGAATTTTTTCTCCTTGTACTTTGTAATTATAAAGAGCGCTCAAATCTGTTTGAAAAGCTGATGGACATCTATTAGGAATGTTGATCTTTACGGGCGTTTCATGCATTTTTTCATTCATAAAAGCACGCCATCTTTTTTTATATTGGCTCTCATTTTCGATATCCAAAAAATAGGCTTGCGAAGGAAAACAAGCAACAGGCAGCCCATGCTCTTTCATCCATTGACAAACACGAGTATTAAGATTCACCATTTCCTTTATGCTCGTATATTCGTAATAAAATAGCCGGAACGCTCCATACGTCTTACTTAATTGTTCAAGCGCTTCTTCGATTTTGCCAATAAAAATAAAAAGTTTTCCGCCGCGCTTTTCTATTTGCGCCTTTAAATCTTCTAAACTTTCAAGAACAAATTGAAAGTGCCGAATCGATAAATCATGCTTGGACCAAAAAGTCGGTTCCACGATATAAAGGGGCAAAACTTCTCCATATTGCAGTGCTTCAACTAAAGGTTGATGATCATGGAGCCGCAAATCTTTTATAAACAAGACAACATTCATAACAGTCACTCCAACAAATTCATTTCATGATAGTTTGATTGTACCTGAACAAATGAAAAAATCACCAAAAAATGAAATGAAAATTTTCATATTCCAAGACGTATTATGAGAAGAAAAATCGTTTTTATGGTTTAATATAAAGAAGAAGAAATTTTTTACATTCGAAGTATTCGATTAAGGAAGTGTCATGGATCATGTCAAAGAACGGAAAAATTTTAATTGGGTTATCTATTGCTGCTTTTTTAGGGCCGTTTACACAAACGATCTACACACCAAGTCTTCCCGAAGTAGGGCATTTTTTTCATGCTAATTCATTTATGGTTAATTTCACCATATCGATCTATACGATGATATTGGCTGCCAGCCAATTTATTATCGGTCCTTTATCCGATACGAGAGGACGCAGGGCTACATTACTTCCTGGTCTTTTTCTTTTTATGATTGGCTCTTTGATTTGTTTTCTTGCCACTAACTATTTGATTTTTTTGTTAGGAAGAGCCATTCAGGCCTTCGGAATCAGTACAGGATCCGTTGTGGCCGCAGCTGTTATAGGAGATATATTCGCTCCAAGTGAACAAGGACGGGCGATGAGCTTTTATCAGACAATGGTTTTTCTTGGTCCTGTTTTAGGCCCTTTATTAGGGAGTGTTATAGCCTCTTACTATGATTGGAAATGGCTGTTTTTTATTTTAATTTCAGGGGCCATTATCGTTTCTGTTTATAATGCTAAAACGCTGCACGAAACATTAACAAAGGATCGCACTCCTAAAAAGATTACCATTCAAACGTTTAAAAACATTTTATTCGATAAATCGGCCTTTCCTATTATGCTGCTTGGCTTTTTTCAGTTTTATGGATATTACATTTATCTAGTCTTTTTACCTAGTTTATTAGACGAATTATATCAAGTTTCATTGACGGTAAAGGGGCTTTTCTTTATGCCGTTAACAGCGGGAATTGTATTAGGTACGTTTTTAGGCGGGAAAGTACAGCAATATTTAACCCATAAATTAATACTTGTCTATACTTCATATGGAATCGGCATCGTCGTTTCGATTTTCTGGATTAGTTTATGGCTAAATGCCCTCATGATTCCGATTTTAATCCTTTTACTATTAGCTTATGGCATTTTGCTCGGGATGAGTTTGCCGTCTCAATCGACAACACTAGTTAATTTGTTTTTAAACCAAAAGGGAACTGCTATCGGTGTTTACAACTTCATCCGCTTTACCGGTGCAGCAATCGGTCCTCTGTTAGGGGCAGCCTTTTATGCAATGGGCGGAAATCATGCCCTTTATATTTCTTTATTTTTCTTTCTATTAGCGGCGGCTTTTGTTATCCATAAAAATTTGGAAG
The DNA here is from genome assembly GCA_030812955.1 of Bacillus alveayuensis. Taxonomy (GTDB): domain Bacteria; phylum Bacillota; class Bacilli; order Bacillales; family Aeribacillaceae; genus Bacillus_CB; species Bacillus_CB alveayuensis. Next base: position 3,406 of record JAUSTR010000017.1, on the reverse strand, counting down.
ACCCGTTTGAAGCTAGTAAAATTTCGGCAGATTTTTAGAGGAAATATGTGTATGATCATTCATGAAAGCTTATAGCCTTTGCCCGACTTACAATTAATAGATTGATATAGAAAGGGCTAAATCAGTCCGATTTAGCCCTTTTTCATGATCTTTTTAATAGCTTCTCATACACTTTTTCTTTATAAAATGCGGAAGCGGGGGTATTGAGGCCTTTGCGCTTTTCAAAAATGCGATCTAGCTTCAGCTGCTTTTCCGTCCATTCTTCCTTTAGCTTTTCCCGCTCCTCTTGGTCATAGCATGTTCGAATCAAATCTTCAATTCGCATCATTTCTTTTTTCAGTTCGACTTCCTCATCAAGCATGTTCGCATTCTTCAGCATTCGATAGCCCATACGAAGCTCCTCTGGTACATGGGAAAAGTCATCAAGCTTCAGTGGCTTTCCCATTCCCGGTAACTTTTTAAACTCTCCTTCTTCATATGCCTTTTTAATTCGCTCTTCCGCTAATAATGTAAAAAAGTCCATGGAAATGGCTCCTTTTATTTGAATTCATTCTTGATTAAGCTTTTTCTCTTTTGACTGGATTTTCTTCCAACGTTTTTTCATGGAGTTTGTCATATATCCACCTTTGAAGGAACGCAATTCATAAGAACTTAAAAATGCTTTTGGTTCAATTTCATTCACTAGTTCTAAAAATTCTTCTTCACGTGAACGCTTCGCTACGACTTCTAAACGATATCTCTTTGAGCTCATTCCTTCTCCTTCAAATACGGTGACACCAAATCCAGCTTCTCTTAGTTTGTTCACTAAACCAGAATTTTTATCAAGCAAATTCACATTATAAGTGACATATCCTAAAGCCATCTTTTTCTCAATGGCACCACCAATCAAAAGTCCAACACTAAAACCGATGACATATGCCGCAATATTGAACCAATTCGATAAATCTTGAAACACAATCCCTAAAGCAACGATATAAATGGCACCCTCAAGCAACCCAACTCCTGCAGCAGCCTTTGTTTGATTTTTAACGAGAAAAATGGTTCGAATCGTCAAAACCGGTACATATAAAATTTGCAGCAAAAAAATAAGGGCGGCCTGCAATAACATTCATCCCACTCCTCTTCACAAAAGACATACCTATATCCTAATAATTGAATGGTAACATAGGATATTTTTGAAAAGAAACTACTTTTACACATTTTCATTTATAAATTTTTTACCAACTTTTTGTCAGGGTATGGTATAGAGAGGCTTATATATGATAAAAGTTATTTTTTTAAGCCTAAAAACCCAAAAAAAACACAAGGAAATTGAACCTTATGTTTTAAGTTAAGTTTTTTGTCTCATCACCATATTCTGTGATGTTCACACAATTCCGGAAATAAGTTAGCGAGATTGATACTCAATCTAGAGTAGCTCCTTCGTCAGCTTGCAGACCACTAAGTGGGTAGAATGGAAGCGGTCAAGTGCTTTCCTTGACGGCTTCCATTCTACCAATTACAATACGGAAAGCTGATGAAGGGCATGGTTAAGCAACCTGATTTTTATAAGTTTTACCTGTACTTTCCAAAAATACACGTAGCCGAAATCTTTCAAGGTTTCCATGATTGGAAAGTCACCGACTATTTAAAAGAATAAACTTTTTCAGGTGGGGATATTTATGATGAATATTGTAAAACAATCGAGAAAATCGAACTCGCCATCATTGCCAAAAAAGCAATTTTTCTTCGGAAAGAATAATGTTGCTTTAATAGCTACAGTGCTATTAGCCACTTTACTTGGCACATACTTAGACTTACTACTTGTCCACAGTGGATTTTACACCTTTCCAAAACGATTATTTCCTAAATTATTTTCAATTAACATCTTGTTCACACTTGTTATACTACCCATTATCACCACATCGTTTTTAATGGTTATGAGCAAAATCCATCCTTTTGTTCGACCGCTCCTTCTATTAATAATTGGCATTTTTGCCTATCTTTTTGAACTAATGGCTGAACGAATAGGTTTATTTATACATGCCCCTAAATGGAATCATTTAAATTCTTTTATTGGATATATCCTTTTCTTCATGATGATGTGGAGATTTTACAGTTTGTTAGTGAATTCTACTAAAAATAAATAGGGGGATACACTATGAGCCTCGGCCTATTATGTTGCAGACTTTTTCCACTTATAGTTATTTAACACCGTATTTCCATACCCCATATATGAACAAACCGACTCATTACGAGTCGGCTTTTAAGTATTCAGATAATAAGTTCGGCAAATAATCATACGTGATGAAATCATTCGGATATTCAAAATGAAATTCTTCTTCTTCGATCAACTCTTGTAAAACTTCATTTAGTGCCTGAATGTAAAAAGTGTATAAAAACTCATAGCTGAATGGTTCTTTCGGTACATCATTTTCAGCACATACTGCTGGGTGACAGTAGTTTAAATATGTGCGACATGGAATTGGACGTACTTCATACACTTTACAAGTATTTGTTTTCGTATCTAGAAATGGGCATGGCAGTTGCTTTCGAATATAAGACTCTTTAAATGATCGGTCGTCTTCAAAGTGAATAGAGCAAGCTTTTAAAATTTTATCATGATAGGTTTTGAAATAATGATTTAGGTGCTCCAAGATTTCTTGCTTTTCATCATTTGGTAAGCTATTGATGTATTCAATCATCAGCTTTGCTTCTGCTTTCGTTACAATAATTGGAAAATAACAGCAGTAAGCACACCCTTTATAGCAGCTCGGTTCAATGTTTACGCTCTGCTCAATTTTTTTAATTTCTTCATCTACTACACTTAATAGCTCTTTTAACGTTGTAACCATAAATTGTTGAAACGTAACAGGCTCATCTATGTTAAACAATTCCTCTACTTTTTCAAAAAACGATTCACCATCTGGAATGAACTTTTCGTTGATCTTTTCGCAAATCTTCAACATATCTTCATATGACAAGTAGTGACTCAATGATAACACTCCCCCTCATCCCATCTTTTCCTATACTAGTTGAGGAAATACAAAAAGTCTACTAATTTTAAACATATTTCTTTTTTAATAAAACCAAAATGTTACAATGGTAATTAAACAGCGAGACTAGCTTCTTAGCCTTTTCATTACCAGACTAAATAAAGAAGGGGTGGGGTTTTCATGTACTTTGGAAGTAAAGGTTGGTACGTGAAAGAACTCAAGAAACTAGGAATTCGACACTATGAAGGACGGAAACTTGAAAGCTACAAGACTCACGTTTTAGCTAAGCTACTAGAAAGACACAGTCGATAATTTCAGAATTTCAAGATAAATAAAGGGGCTGTCCAAAAAGTCAGTGTAATTGACTTTTTGGAGCCCCTTTTTTGAAATTTTTTAATTAAAAGGCACAAAAAAATCGCCCTTTTTAGTAA
>JAUSTR010000016.1 GCA_030812955.1 Bacillus alveayuensis | reverse complement strand
TTGCATGTATTAGGCACGCCGCCAGCGTTCGTCCTGAGCCAGGATCAAACTCTCCGAAAAAGATTGAACTTGCACATGGAAGTGCTGACATCGACATTGTCACAGGATGGGACGTCTTTAGTCGATGTTCCTTGCTCATTAAAAAGAATTAACGGAACGCTTCGTTTTGTTTAGTTTTCAAAGATCATTTAAAACAATGGAGCGGGTGATGGGAATCGAACCCACGACATCAGCTTGGAAGGCTGAGGTTTTACCACTAAACTACACCCGCATCGAAACGACTGGTCGGGAAGACAGGATTCGAACCTGCGACCCCATGGTCCCAAACCATGTGCTCTACCAAGCTGAGCTACTTCCCGATTTATGGCGCGCCCGAGAGGAGTCGAACCCCTAACCTTTTGATCCGTAGTCAAACGCTCTATCCAATTGAGCTACGGGCGCATAATACGTTTTTAAACGACATATTTTATAGTAACATTTCTGATGTTTAATGTCAATATTTTTTTCTTTTTTTATGCGGTAGAGAGGACTCGAACCTCCACGGGGTCGCCCCCACTAGGCCCTCAACCTAGCGCGTCTGCCATTCCGCCACTACCGCAAACAATGGTGCGGGTGGAGGGACTTGAACCCCCACGCCATACGGCACTAGATCCTAAGTCTAGCGCGTCTGCCAATTCCGCCACACCCGCTAAAAATGGTGAGCCATGGAGGATTCGAACCTCCGACCCTCTGATTAAAAGTCAGATGCTCTACCGACTGAGCTAATGGCTCATAATTTGAAAACACCCTATAGTTCCTGTGTCCCAGCCTCAGTTTGCTTACTCAAGTAGTTGCTCGGCTGGTACAACTCGCTGTGAACTCATAGATGCTTTGCTCGTTGCTCTACCGACTGAGCTAATGGCTCAATTTTTTGGCTGGGCTAGCTGGATTCGAACCAGCGCATCACGGAGTCAAAGTCCGTTGCCTTACCGCTTGGCTATAGCCCAATGAAAAACATCTCAATAAAACATCCTGAATAAGAAACATAAAATTCAATTCAATAAATCTAATGGCGGTCCCGACGGGAATCGAACCCGCGATCTCCTGCGTGACAGGCAGGCATGTTAACCGCTACACCACGGGACCAAAAATCATAACAATAATTATATATGTCTAAATCGCTTAGAAATGGGAAGTTAGCCAACTTCCCATTTCGAAAAATTATGATGACCCGTACGGGATTCGAACCCGTGTTACCGCCGTGAAAGGGCGGTGTCTTAACCACTTGACCAACGGGCCAAAATATAATGGCGGAGAAGGAGGGATTTGAACCCTCGCGCCGCTTACACGACCTACTCCCTTAGCAGGGGAGCCCCTTCAGCCACTTGGGTACTTCTCCACATGGCTCCGCAGGCAGGATTCGAACCTGCGACCGTTCGGTTAACAGCCGAATGCTCTACCACTGAGCTACTGCGGAATAATACAAATAGTAACATATATTTTTCCATTAACGACTTTTTTATTTTAATTTATTTATCTTTTTTTGTCAAGAACTTTACTCATTCATCCTTTATTAACGACGGCTTTTATAATTTATCATATGTTTGTCGCCCCCGTCAACCCTATATTTAAGCAAATAAATTTTCCCTCCACATTTTCCGCAAATATATCTAGCCGGATCCATTTTTTTATAACGCACAAAAGCTTGAGAACAATCATAACATTGATAAAAATACTGCTTTTTTTGTGTTTTTTTCTGCTTTAAAGGTGTACAAAAACGCGGTGCATGAACCTTTTTCAATAACTCCTTAAAATCCCTGTCTTTATGACGGTACCCTTTACCTTCTATATGCAAGTGATAGTGGCATAGCTCATGCTTTATAATGCCAATCAATTCATCCATTCCATGTTCTTCATAATATTTCGGGTTAATTTCAATATTATGGTTTTGCAGCAAATAGCGACCACCTGTGGTTCTAAGGCGATGATTAAATAATGCTTTATGGTTGAATTTTCTACCGAAGAAAGTTAAGGAAATGTATTCAACTAATTGTTGCAGCTTTCGATCATTCAATGTATAGACACCTTCTTTTAAGAAAGGCTATTTTCGTAAACTTTGCTGCTTTTCATAGCGTGACATAGCGAGCGCATCGCTTGCCTGACAGTCGAAAAGCTATCGTATAGTAAAACAACAGTCTTTTTGAAAAAGCCTTATGAAAAAACGCACATAATAGCTTTTGGGCGAATACATTATTTATTACCCATACTCCATTATAATGATTAAGGAGGTATAGGCAATGCCTACATGGCTAAAAAAACAGATGATGCGTGCCTTTTATGAAAAAAATCGCTATCAAATAAAACTTCTTAATCAATGCTGGTTTTTTTATAGAAAAAAGCACTGTACATAAGAAAACAGTGCTTCAAAGTTAAATATGAATACCGATCGTATATTTTTTGCAAACTTGCGATTTCATGGCGAATCAAAAGGACTTTATCGTTAGCGAGCAGCTAAACATTGCACCCTACTCTTTAATCATGGTCAGTGCTACTCTTCCCTTTTGGATATCAACAGATTCTACCCATACTGTGACGATATCTCCTACAGATACGACATCTAACGGGTGTTTAACGTAAGACTTACTTAACTTGGAAATATGCACTAAGCCATCTTGTTTTACACCGATGTCTACAAAAGCACCAAAATCGACTACATTTCGTACAGTACCTTGCAGCTCCATTCCTTCTTTTAAATCTTCTAATTGTAATACATCTTTTTTCAATAATGGTTTTGGCACTTCATCTCGGGGATCTCGTTCCGGTCTCATCAATGCATCACAAATATCCTTTAAGGTGTATTCACCAATATTTAATTGCTTGGCAGTCTCCTTTAAATCAATTTTTTGCAATGATTCTTTTAAGCGGTCCGTTCCTAAATCTAATGGTGATAAAGATAGACTGTTTAGCAGCTTCTCAACATCTGGATAGCTTTCTGGGTGGATGCTCGTTCGGTCAAACGGATTTTCCCCATCGAGAATTCGTAAAAATCCAATACATTGTTCGTATGTTTTGGCCCCTAATCGAGGAACTTCTTTCAACTGACTACGATTCGTAAACTTTCCTAATTCTTCTCTTCTTTTCACAATATTTTTAGCAACTGATTTGCTTAATCCAGAAACGTATTGTAATAAAGCGGGTGATGCGGTATTAACATTTACTCCAACTTGGTTCACGACAGTTTCCACGACAAATGTTAAAGACTCAGAAAGCTTTTTTTGTGATACATCATGTTGATATTGACCAACACCAACTGATTTCGGATCAATTTTTACTAGCTCTGCTAAAGGATCTTGCAGACGTCTCGCAATGGAAACCGCACTTCTTTCTTCCACCTGAAGTTCTGGAAACTCTTCACGCGCTAATTCCGAAGCAGAATAAACACTTGCCCCAGCTTCATTGACGATTAAATAATACACTTCATCTTCTAACGATTTAATGACATCTGCGACAAATCGTTCTGTTTCTCTAGAAGCTGTACCGTTGCCAATTGCTATAATTTCTACGTCAAAGCGCGAAATCACTTCTTTTAGCTTTTCTTCTGCTTCCTTTTTCAAATTTTTTGGCGGATGTGGATATATAACATCAATATGTAGCAATTTTCCAGTTTCATTGACAACCGCTAGCTTACAGCCAGTTCGATAAGCAGGATCTATACCGAGAACAATCTTTCCCTTCAGAGGTGGCTGCAACAACAATTTCCGCAAATTTTCAGCAAAAATGTGAATGGCACGATCTTCTGCTTTTTCTGTCAGTTCTTTACGTATTTCCCGTTCGATAGATGGTTGAATCAATCGTTTATAAGCATCTTCAATGGTTTGAGCGAATATCTCTTTTACAATCGTTCTACGATTCGAAATGATTTCTTTTTCTAAAAACAGCAATATCTCTTCGATTGGCGGTTCAATACTAACTTTTAATACATCCTCTTTTTCCCCTCTATTGATCGCTAATACTCGATGGGGAACGATTTTACCAATCGGCTCTTCATATTGGTAATACATTTCGTATACTTTATTCTCATCTTTTTCTTCATTTTTGACAGCTGATTTAATTTGACCCTTTTTCATTGTTTGCTCTCGAATCCATTGTCGATAATTTGCATTATCTGAAATCCACTCGGCAATAATGTCGTTGGCACCATTAACCGCATCCTCTATAGTTAGAACTTCTTTACTTACATCGATATATTTTTCAGCTTCTTTCTCAATGGAACCATCCTTCGGTAATGTCATCATCCATTTCGCTAAAGGTTCAAGACCTTTTTCTTTCGCAATCGTTGCTTTTGTTCTTCTTTTTTGCCGATATGGCCGATACAAATCCTCAACTTGCTGTAGTTTTGTCGCTTCCTTAATCTCTTTTTCCAGCTTTTCCGTTAGTTTGCCTTGTTCGTCAATTAAGCGAATAACCTCTTCTTTTCTCGCCTCAAGATTTTGCATATAATGCCAATTCTCTTCAATGGCACGGATTTGCACCTCATCTAATGCTCCCGTATGCTCTTTTCGGTATCTTGCAATAAACGGAACTGTATTACCATCTTGTAGTAAAGTAATAACATTGAAAATTTTCTCGATAGCGATGCCTTGTTCATCACTAATTCGTTTTAAAATTTTTTCCATAGCCTGTTCCATCTATAAATCCTCCACAATAAATTCCAATATGCAACATTTTAACAAATACTGTTCAAGAACAAAAGGTTGTGCAGGTCAACCCGATTGCACAACCTTCAACATAGCTCTCCTACGATATATGTTAAATCATCTTTTCGTAATGGGACGTAAACTTGCAGCTGTCTAAAAATATCATCAATCGTGTTGCAATATTTTAGCAATGATTTCATGGTAGGTGCGAGAAGACCATCAGAATAGATGATAAATTTAGAACCACTTTCATATTGAAATGTTTGAATCCGGTATTTTTGTTTTTTGCCTGATAGATACCCGACAACTGGAATTGGATAAATATATTGACCAGAGGGTGTGTATAAGACAAAACGAATATTTCCAACAGAGCTATAGGTAAATAGCTTCCTTTGGAAATCTACTTTCAAAACGGAGACAGTTGCACCTCGTTTATTTTTCATAGCTTGATTGCAATAGTTGAAAATAGTTTCTATATCCTCTTTTTGATATTTTTTGACGACCTCGCAAACAGTCGCTGATGAGTCCTTAGCACCTTCCCCACTACCTAATCCATCCGCAATGGTACAAACAAAATACTCATCACTAGCGAGCATATAGAAACTATCTCCACAAGAAATATTGCCGATTTTTTCAATTTGGTAAGCGAGCACTTGAATGTTATTCGTAAATTGACGTTGCATCATCGGTTGATCTCCAATATATCTGACCTTACAGCTTTTCTTAGCTTTTTAATGGCACGGCGCTGAAGCCTCGAAACATGCATCTGTGAAATTCCTAACAGTTCCCCTGTCTCTTTTTGACTGCGATTACGCAAAAAAGTATGATCAATAACTTGTCGTTCTCGGTCTGTTAACACATGTAAAATTCTCTCTAATGTTAACCGTTGATTAATTTGTTCATACCCTTCTTCTTTTTGGCCAACAAAGTCTAAAATGGTTACAGTACTTCCATCTGAATCCGCTTTTATTTCTCGATCGACCGAGAGCGCTTGATAGCTTTTTCCCATTTCAATCGCTTCTAATACTTCTTCTTCTGAAGTCCCTAAATATGCAGCAATTTCATCAACCTTAGGTGATCGCTGCAATTGGTTCGTTAATTCTTCAACAGCTGTTTTGATTTTCGGTCCAAGCTCTTTTATCCAACGTGGGACATGAACACACCATGTTTTATCACGCAAGTATCGCTTCATTTCTCCAATAATAGTTGGGATAGCAAAGGCTTCAAATGACTTGCCAATAGATGGATCGTAACGGTTAATAGCGCCTAACAATCCTACCATACCAACCTGCATTAAATCCTCTTTATGTCCCTTGCCATTCCCATATTTTTCAGCTAAAGCTTGAACTAAATCGTAGTAATGTTTCACGATTTTTTCTTGAGCTTTTGAATTTTGGCCATTTTGATGGCATTGACGGATGAGATTATGGATTTCTTCTTTAGTTCGTTTTGGTTCTGGAGACATTTGTGTCATGTTCCATTTTCTCCCCCGTCAAAACCTTTGTCATAAGTACAGTCACACCTGAATGTACCTGAACCTTCACCTCATCCATCAATGTCTCAATTAAAAAGAGACCTAAACCTCCTTCATGTAAATCATCGATCGACACAGAAGGAGAATATGGTCCGAGCTTTTCTTTTAGCTTCTGAAAATCAAAGCTTTTTCCGTTATCCGTCACCATAACCTCAAGTCGATCATCCCAAATCCCAAAACCAATGATGATTTCTCCATGTCCGTCTTGTTGATAGGCATGTTTAACGGCATTTGTTAAAGCTTCACTAGCAGCAATTTTTAAATCTTCAATATCGTCGTAAGAAAAGCCCATCCTACTGGCAATACCGGATAATGTTAAACGGACGACCCCAATAAACTCAGGCTTTGCGGGGATTTTTATTTCTACATAGTCTTTTAATTTTGTCATTGGTTCTCACCTACTGCCTTTGGGTAAATTTCCATGATGTCACTTAATCCTGTTATGTTAAATAGCCGCTCTAATCTCGGGGACAAGTCCGTTAGCTTTAAGTGGCCATTATGTTTTCGAATAGCTTTTAATAAACCCACAAAAACTCCTAGACCTGTACTATCCATATATTCCACTTCTTTTAAACTTATTTTTATATACGCATTATCTTTCTCCGCCATTGGCATTAACGTTTCCCTCAGCTTCGGAGCTGTGTATGCATCAATTTCTCCTGATAGCTCAACTTCTATATGTTGTAATTCTTCTTTTATATCAATCGTTAAATCCATAACCAATCCCTCCAACGATCAGGACTAATCATCACTTTGTACTTACCCTTTTTAGAAAAAGTTAAACATTTCTACGTAAAACAATGAATGTAAAATCATCTTGAAGTTCAAAATCTTGCATCCGTTCAAAATCAGAATAAACATTCTCTACCATTTCTTGGGCTGATAGATGCATATATTGACGCAGTGAATTTGAAACTGTTGATCGATCAATAAAACCGTCTTTTGTTCGCGTTTCCGTTATCCCATCCGAAAAAAGCACAATCATATCATTCGTTTGAATACGCTTTTCATATTGGCGATAACGAATATTTTGATCTATTCCTAATACAAGCCCTTTTGCATGCAAATCATAAAATGCATCTTCATTTGCACAATAATAAAAGCCTATTTCGTGTCCAGCAGAAGCATATGTAAAGGTATGTTTTTTTGTATGATACATTCCAAAAAACATCGTGATAAACATGCTTGGATCGATATTTTGTTCGACAACACGGTTTAAATTTTCTAATACACGACTTGGATTTTGTCTTGATTCCGGTAAACTATCCATCGCATATTTAATCATAGACATACAAAGGGCCGCAGGAATTCCTTTCCCTATAACATCAGCAATTGCTATACTGACCATTTGCTCATCTTCGACAAACTGATAATAATCACCATTCATGATTTTAGCAGGAACACTGATCACGCCGATATCTAAACATTCAATATTTGGTATTTCCGTTTCCAACAACATTTGCTGGACATTCGCAGCAATTTGTATTTCTGATTTTAGCTCCTGCTGCTGATCACGAAGAAATTGGTGTTCTTGATAGGCTAAGCCATAACCAATCATAACCTCTAATAAAAAATCAAATGAACGAAGAATATAGGATGGGAGATCTGAAAACAAATCTTGCAGCACATTTCGGTGTAAGCTTATCATTTCTTCAGGAGGAATTTGATGTTCAATGAGTTTACGACTAAATTTTTGTCCCTCGTATAAAGCTTCTTCCGTTCGCTCATTTATATAATGCGTTAAAATTTTTCGATAAATTGAAAAAATTTCATCTTTCCATTCCATGATAGCTCCCCCTAACGAAGCCATTTCACAACGGATACTTTCGTGCCTTCACCAAGATCCGAAATGATGTCAAACTCGTCCATTAGCCTTTTCACACCTGGTAAACCAGCTCCAAGTCCTCCAGATGTAGAAAACCCATCCTCCATTACTTTTCGAATATCAGCAATACCGGGACCTTTATCAACCGCTGTTATCTTTATCCCCTTTTTTCCAAGTTTATCCATTTTATCGATATAAACTTTCCCTTCATCTGCATAAAGATAAATATTTCTAGCGAGTTCTGATATCGCAGTAGTAATTCGAGCTTGGTCAACCGAGCTGAAGCCTAGTTGCTTCGCCACATTACGTCCTAATTGGCGGGCAGCTACGATGTCCCATTCAGTAATGATTTTGATACTGGATCCATTCGTCGTCATCTGCCTAATCCCCTAACTCCAGTTTTAATTGTTCTAGCCCTTTTTCTAAATCTAATGCTGTTTGGACGCCTTGAAGCTCGATTCCTAATTCAACTAGTGTAATCGCTACCGCTGGCTGAATACCTGTTAAAACAACTTTTGCTCCCATTAATTTAGACATGTTAATGACATCGCCTAAAATTTTTGCTATAAAAGAGTCGATAACCTCTACAGACGTTAAATCAATTACAACTCCAGAAGCACCTGTAGCATGAATTTTCTTTAATAGATCTTCCTGAAATTGCAAAGCTGTCTTATCATCAAGTTCAAACTGAATAGAGACGAGTAAACAATTATATAACTTTAAGATTGGAATTCTATTTACCTGCATGATGAATCCCCCATTGATACAATTTTGCGATTGGTGATTTCAAGTGCTGCTTCTATTCCTTTTTGCAAACTGTTTTTCGTCGTTATTTTGTCTAAATCAATTCCTAAATTGACAATTGTTTGCGCTATTTCCGGGCGAATACCGACTAACAAGCATTTTGCCCCTACTAATCGCACAGCATCAGAAGCTTGAATAATATGGTGTGCAACCATTGTATCGACGACAGGTACACCCGTTATATCAATAAGAACGACTTCAGAACGATATTTCACGACACCATGTAATAAATTCTCCATAATTCGCTTTGCACGTTCTGTATCAATTGTGCCAACTAATGGCATAACCGTGATATTATCAAAAATTGGAATTAAAGGGGCAGAGAGTTCTTGAAGAGCCATTTTTTGCAAATGAATGGTTCGTTCATAAGATAAAGTATATTGGTGAAGAACTTCGTCTAGAATAGGAGAAACTATGTTTTCAATTTCCCATAGGAGGTCAAGATGATGATCAATTGTGTGCTTCTCCATCATCTTTTGAAAAACAATTCGTTCAAATGTATTTAAGCTTTTCGTAACCATATGGATTGGCCAGCCAGCTTGTACAAGCTTTTGGGAAACATCTTTTGCTTTCTCTGAAATGTCCTGATCTGAATGAAAATAATAATGGTTCAAAACATTTAAATACTCGTTGGCTATGTATTGGAATACTTGCTCCGTCACAGCATTTGAGTTTTGATCATATTGTTCAAATAATTGTTGAATCCACTCCTGCAATATTTCTTCGCGATGGATTTCAATAAATTTCGGTACAGATGGTGTTCCTTTATCTTCCACGCTACTCCCTCCTTATTGAGAAATCTTTTTCTTTGACTATTTTCTAAAAGATTGTTGCTTTATTATAGCTTTTCGACTGTCAGGCAAGCGATATGCTTGCTTTGTCGCGCAATGAAAAGCAACAAAGTTTACGAAAACAGCCTTTTCTTTATTATATCGTTACATAGTCATTAACAAAAAAGAAATGATAGTCTACAACATTGAGATGGGGAAAAATAAAAAAGTTGCCATATTTTGGCAACCATAACGTATAAAATAATAGCATCTAAAAATCGATAAGCCCTAAGCTAATTTGTAAGGCTTCATCCACTTTATCCATCATCTCATCATCTAAATGTGTAATCTTATCCGTTAATCGTTGTTTATCAATGGTCCGAATTTGTTCAAGTAAAATAACCGAATCGCGTTCAAATCCATATCGTTTCGCATCAATCTCAACATGGGTGGGCAGTTTTGCCTTTTGAATTTGAGCCGTAATTGCCGCTACAATCACCGTTGGACTAAAACGATTTCCGATATCATTTTGGATAATTAAAACTGGACGAACGCCTCCTTGCTCTGAACCAACAACAGGGGATAAGTCAGCAAAATAAACGTCGCCGCGTTTAACAATCAAATGATTACCCCCCGCTTACTAAGCGTTCAACGGTGTGATCAGCCTCATATTCCAATAAAAAAGCTTCAGAAGCGATATTTAAGTTAATTTTCGCCATCTCCATATAACCACGTCTCATCGATTCACGAATTTGCCGCTTTTTCCGTTCTCGTAAATACATTTTTGTAGCTTGATAAATAAAATCACTTCTGTCACCATTTTCTTGTTTCACTAAACCATCTAGTTCAGAAACGAGTGCTTGGGGTAGTCGAACTAATATTTCAGTTGTTGCGCTGGAATCAGACACAAACATACACCTCCACCGATCTACACAGCCGAATATCTATTCCATTTTCCATAATATCATTTATATCAAGGTGAAGCAAAGAGATTTTCTCATTTTTCTTCACTATTATCGACAATTTACTCATTTTTTTATTCATCAAATGGAAATCATCCTATTGTGTTTAGACTATTATGCTGCAGTATTTTTCATGATATGGCATTAAACACAGTAATAAAAATGCGTTTGATCGTCTACTACAATAAAGAATTTCTGACTTCCGCTATACTCCCGCTTTTTAAATAAATACGGGGTACTCGCCAGCTGATCATACATGGCACTTCATAATTAATCGTATCAAGCCTTTTGGCCACTTCATCAACAGCAATGCTTTCTTCACCTTGAGAACCAATTAAGGTTACTTTAGTCCCAAGAGACTTCTTTTCTGGAAGTTTAATCATGAGCTGATCCATGCAAATACGACCCACAATTGGCACGCGAATCCCATCCACTATTACTTCTGATCCTGTTAAGCGACGAATCCAGCCGTCTGCGTACCCGATTGGAACTGTTCCAATCCATTCATCTTCTTCCGCTGTATACGTTGCTCCGTAACTTATTTTATCTCCCTTTTTTACTTTTTTGACGTGAACGAGAGAAGAATGGAGCGAAAACGCTTCCTTAAGCGGGAATGGCAGCACCCTTTTGATTTCAAGCGACGGGGCTAGTCCATACATCGAAATCCCAAAACGAACAGCATTAAATACTTTTTTAGGAAAACGAAGGCTAGCCGCACTATTTGCACAATGAATTAAGATCGTCTTATCTTCTACAACCTCTAATAAATGCAAAAAACATTCGAATTGTTTTTCAAAATAAGTCGTATCCTGCTCATCAGCTGTTGCAAAGTGTGTATAAATCCCATTTAAATGAAAAGATGGAGACCTTTCAATGAATACAATCGCTTCTTTTAATTCTTGTTGATCGCGAATACCTAATCTTCCCATGCCTGTATCCAGCTTAACATGAACGTTTACTGGACTTGTTGGATGATTTTTTTCCGCTTGTTGGAGCCACTCCAGTGAGTAAGCGGTCAACGTTATTTGATGCTTCGAAGCTATATCTATATCTCTTGGCCTTGTAGCTCCTAATACGAGTATCGGGGCCTGAATCCCTTTTTTTCTGAGTGCAAGAGCTTCATCTAAGAAAGCAACCGCTAGCCACGAAGCTCCAGAACTTAAGGCTGTTTTTGCTACTTGTACATCACCATGCCCATAAGCATTTGCTTTGACAACAGCAATGATCGTCGTATCATCTGGCAAATGCTTCTTTAAAGATCGAACATTCGTTGCAATATGATCTAAGTTTATTTCTGCCCAAGTTTCTCGATAATATTGATTCACTGTTTACTCATCCTTTACACCATGACGAATGTTTTCTTTAATATTTTATCATGAATTTTTATATATGGAGAAAACAAGTTTTCTAGAAAAATATTTAATAAACTCTCATGACAATGTAAAAAAATCGAGCGGACCGATATACCGCTCGATTCGAGGCTATTTCCCTGCTTGTACTTGGACAGCGCGAGCTACAGAAATCATTTCTTCTTGTGTTAAATCATTGGAGGCGAGCATATAATCGACCCCATCATATGTCCATGAAATGGAATTGTCTGTTAATACTCCAACTGTAAAGCCAAGATCCACTGGTTCCCCACTAACAGATTCCGAAGAGGTAACCGGAGCAACTTCTGCTCTTTCTTGAATCAGAGTGAACGATTTTTCTCCACCGTATGTTAATACAACCCGTTTTCCATTCTCTGTTTTCACTTCTTTTTCTTCTGTTAACGTTACCCCTTCTGGAAGCATCTCCTCAAGTGGATACATAACAGCAAACGGCTTCTCATCTGATTGCGCCAAGGTTGGAATGTCTACTTGAGCGTTCGACATATTTTTTTCCATATCAAATGCATTTTCATCAAACTTTGGATTGGCTTCAAAGTTTGAAAATTCCACAGTGACGAGAGGGTTTTTATCAACATCCATCACCTTCACAGACATTGGAGATAGGTCTTTTTTATGGAAGGTAATTTCTTGATATGGAAGCATACGACTATTTTGATAATTCGTTTTCGTTTCAAAAACATAACGGTTTTCTACTGCTTGAAAGGTTGCATCCGAATCATGTAAAACATCTTGTACTAAAGACTCATACAAATAAGCTTGGCTGCTATTTTGTGGCCACTCACTTTGAAAGCGAAAACTTTTATTTAATGCTGGTGTTAACACGAAAACTCCTTCATCATTTCTTAAAATGATTTGGCTTTGATCTTTGTTTGCATTTTTTAGCATGACACGATAGTACGTCGGCTTTTTATGCCAAACCTCCACCTCATATACTTGTGGTTCATTTCCCGTTTGAATTGTCATTTTAGCATCTACTTTATAGCCGCGTAATTCCTCAACTTTTTTATCTAGTGCACTCGTAATATCTTCTTGGGATTTACCGCCACATGCCGCAAGCAAACCGATCAACAACAACGTGATCGCTAAAAGAAAGCTTCTCCTCAAGTTTTTCAACCCCTTTGCCTCATATAACGTCAATAGGAAGATTGTTCGTTTGACAGCACGCATTTTCTCCTTTCTACATGCTTAAGGGCCCTTTCAATAAGAGATCGAAAATGCCATGCTGACTTGTCTCCCTTATCACAATCAAATATATGAGACAAAATATAGGTTTATGCAGACTAGCTTTCAATCCGTTCAACAATTACTTGCGCCACTGCAAATTGTTGACTATGGGTAATGGTTACATGAACCTTATCCTTGATTTTTTCTTGAATTAGAACAGGCTTTCCTTTCTCATCATTTAAAATCTCGATATCCAGAAAGCTTAATTTTTTCCCAATCCCTGTTCCAATCGCTTTACTAAATGCTTCCTTTGCCGCAAACCTTCCAGCAAGAAACTCAAGTCTTCGTTTCGCTGATAGCTGAACAAAACGTTCTTTTTCCCCAGCTGTTAATATACGATCGATAAACTTCGGATTACGTTTGACAATATTTCCAATTCGATTTAGTTCTACGATATCTAAACCAATCCCAGTAATCATTTCATTCCACCCATTTCAAGTAAGCTAGTACTATTTAATTGAAGGTAACATACAAATGATAATAGATAAATTTTCGTCAAGGCAGGGGTATTCATATGTTGACAAGAAATGAAAACTTTCAACCATTTTATTTATATCCAGTCGTTTCGATGATCTGTTTCATTCAAGTGTTCATATGGTTCCTTTTACAAATTCCTCATCCATTTTTCACCTTGCTATTTGCCTTCCTAAGCGGTTACAATGCTGGGATTCAAGCAGGCGAGTGGTGGCGTTTATTAACTCCTATTTTCCTACACACAAATTTTTCCCATCTTTTTTTTAATACGATTTCCTTTATTCTTTTCGCACCACCACTTGAACGAATATTAACATCATGGAAATTTACGATCGTTTATTTCGTCTGTGGCATTTTCGCCAATATCGCCACTTTTGTTTTAGAGCCAGAAAACTACGTTCATGTAGGAGCATCGGGTGCAATTTTTGGGCTATTTGGAATATATGTTTTTATGGCTCTGTATCGCAAAGAACAAATGGATAAAAGAAATGTACAGCTCATTTTAACGATCATTGCCATTGGAATCATCACGACATTATTCAGTTCAAATACAAATGTTGTCGCTCATTTATCGGGTTTATTGATCGGTTTTTTGATTGCCCCAATTCTTATAAAAAAGAAGGTGCATTTCCATCATTATTCGTTTTATGAAACACCGCAAAAAGGCTTGAAAACCATTTTTTATCGAAAGGAGTTTTTAGGTTTTTTCATCGTTATTCTCGCCCTTATCGTCTTGCTGATTTTATTCTAAAACTGTGATTCCGATCACGATCGATGAAAGGTGATGCTTTATTTTTAACCCACCAACCCTAACTAAAATGCTTATCCTTTTTCTTAAGAAATATCTCCATCTCGTTTTGAAAGCCAATTGTATATTTTTTTTGCGTCTTTCACATCAATATCTACAACCGCATATCGACCAAGTCCTACACCGGAATGAACATAACTAATCAGTGTTCTTAAGTTTAAATTTCTTTGAAAATAAGAGCCATGAACTTTAAGCGATTGGATACGCTTTTTCTTCATCATCACCGTCGTCTTCGCCAAAATACGATAGGCAAGCGTAAGTTCATTTTCAATAATTTTCCATCCAGCATCTCGAAACTGATAATAGCCTAATACTACAACTGCTGGCATTAACAATAACGAAGCATATCCCCACGGTCTAAAGAAAATACATAGTGGTATGATGACAATCATCACAACCAATAGATCTTTCAACCAAAATCTTCTCAATGCTCGTTTTGGCAGCTTATGAAGCTGTTCTTGGATCGTAACATCCATAATACTTTCTATCTTTTCTTTCATATCCCGCTTTTTAATAAGCGGAAATAGTAATGATGCGGCTTCTGAACTTCCTGCTGTATCAATGTGAACAGTCGCATACCCTAAAAATTGTCTTAATGGGTTTTCAACTATTCTGACAGCTTGAATCCGTTCAAGAGAGACGGTTACTTGCCGTTTTTCTAATAATCCTCTTGAGATGATTAATTGCCCATCGTGCATTTCAACCGTAAAGTTGCCATATTTTAATACAGCACCAATCATACTCAGGATCCAAGCAGCTATTAAAAGCAGGACAATAACAAATATGATGGCACCGATCCCTTCCTTTGTTAAAATTTCTACTTTTTCAATCACTAGATTAAAAATCGAGTCCAATGAAAATAACTCATCGAACTGCGATAAAAAGGCGAAAATGGATAATATTACTCCTAATCCACTAGACGTTGCTGCCGTTATGAACAGCTCTTTTGGACTTATATGATAAATCGATTCTTTTGACAAAACACGCTCCTCTAGCCCCAGCTCGCCTTCCTCTTTCTCTTCTCTTAACCATTTCTTCTTCTCATGTAAAATTTGTTGAATACGTTCAGCTTCGCTTTTTCGAATAGCTGATAGTTCCACTTCTGCCTCAAATGCACCACCTGCCGTCTCAATTTGAAGTTTAACAAGTCCGAAGAGGCGCTGAATAATTCCTGTACTAATATTTATAGTTTGGATTCGCTCAATTGGCACATATCTCTTTTTTTTAATAAAAACGCCGTATTCAACTCGAAATTCATTGTCTTCAATTCTATATGTATATTTTAACCAATAAAGAATGCTTGATATAATGATGAACAATGAAATGGCGCAAATGGCTACTATCCCATATAAACGATGATCCGGAGATCCAATGATAATTAAAACATATATAGCAATCATTTCTTTCAGCCATTTCACTAAACGTATTAAGGCGCTAACAGGGTGAAGACGACGAGCTTCAGACATCTTCTTTCGCCTCCCTTGCCAGCTTTGAAATGTAATCACGTAGTTGATCCGCTTCTTCCAATTGTAATGCTGGAATTTCGTGTGTCGTCGCTGCCGTTGAAATCGTCACAGTTGCAAGCTTATATTTCCGTAATATTGGACCTTGTGTTGTATCAACATGTTGAACTCGAACCATTGGTATGAGAACACGTTTAATGACAAAAACACCGTTTTGCAATTCGATTTCATGTTCATGTACTTCATATCTCCACACTTTCATCCGAATTTTTGGAATATAAATAATTCCCACCACAATATATAACACGAGAACAGCACCAAATATTAGCAAGATCCATTTTGGCCAAGCAAATATAATAACTAGGCCAGTTAAACCCATTATAAAAATCAATAAAAAAAGACCAATAATACTCGCATTTATTCGCCAAACAGTTAATGCTTTAGGACTTAGTCGGTTATCCGGTTCTTTTCTCAATCGTTTTCTCCCCCTACTTATTTATACAAAAATTGTAAATATCCCAACTACTACTATATATGAAAAAAATCCATTATGGAATACCGACAATTTATCATTTGAACAAAAGCTCCAGTCTCTCCACTTTCAACTAACATTAACCCGTATGCTTTAGCGGGCATGCAATATCGCCGCCATGGCTCTAGCTTGTAACTAAGAGCCGTCCGGAATCTAGACTGATTTCTAAAGATTCAAGTGATCAACAAGTGTGAAATTTTATCAACTGAAATAAAAAACATGCGGGGCTACCCGCATGTCTCATATTTTTCATCTTGATTTGGCTGAAATAGGATGATTTCCCCTTGATCGAGCTGATTGACGTTTTTTCTTGTTCTCCTTTCCTTTAAAGTCTCTTTTAAGCTTCGAACGTTTCTTTTCTTTTTTCATAGGTAGGGGCGGTTCTTCAGTTAGTGTCACAGGAGTTGTATCAGGCTCTTTTGTCATCATTTTAACTGCTGCGGCTAGAACCGTTACCGAATCATATTGCTCTAAAAGCTCCTCAGCCGCTTTTTTATAAATGGTCAAGTTTTCATTTTCGACAATGGAGCGAATCTTTTCAATGGTAATCTTTTGTTGACCTTCTAACGCTTCATTGAGTGTTGGAGGTCTCATTTTATCCATTTTTCGTTTCGTTGTTTTTTCTATATTATCTAAAATCCCAATTTCCCTTGGAGTAATAAACGTTATCGCCATCCCATTTTTTCCTGCTCTACCCGTTCTTCCAATTCGGTGAACGTAGCTTTCTGGATCCTGCGGCACATCAAAGTTGTAGACATGAGTTACGCCTGAAATGTCGAGTCCACGAGCCGCAACATCCGTTGCGACTAATACGTCAATTGTACCTTCTTTAAATTTTTTCAAAACGGATAAACGCCTTGCCTGACTTAAATCACCGTGAATTCCTTCCGCTGAATACCCACGTAAATTTAAGGCTTCAGAAAGCTCATCCACTCTTCTCTTCGTTCTCCCAAACACAATGGCTAAATCCGGTGATTGTAAATCAAGCAATCTTGTCAGTACATCAAACTTCTTCTTTTCAGGAATTTCTAAATAATATTGTTGGATATTCGGAACTGTTACTTCTTTTGCTTTTATTTTGACATGTTCAGGATCGTTCATAAATTTTTCCGCAATCGCTTTAATTGGTGCAGGCATTGTTGCCGAAAAGAGCAGCGTTTGTCGAGATGAAGGAACATGGGAAAGAATTTCTTCAATATCTTCAATAAAGCCCATGTTTAACATTTCATCTGCTTCATCTAAAACAACGGTTTGAACATATTCTAATCGTACGGTTTTTCGTTTAATATGATCTATTAATCTTCCTGGTGTACCGACAATAATATGAGGACGTTTTTTTAAGGCGCGAATTTGCCGATTAATATCTTGTCCACCGTAAACAGATAATACTCTTATTCGTTTATGATAACCAATTTTGTATAGCTCCTCAGAAACTTGAATGGCTAATTCTCTTGTAGGTGCCACGACAATTGCTTGAATAAAAGCATTCGAAACATCAACTTTCTCAATTAACGGAATGCCGAATGCAGCCGTTTTTCCAGTTCCCGTCTGTGCTTGACCAATCACATCCTTATGCTGAAGCCCTAGAGGAATTGTTTGCGCTTGAATAGGTGTCGCCTCTTCAAAGCCCATTTTTTTTATGGATTTTAGTAAATCGTGACTTAATCCAAATTGTTGAAACGATGTTGTCAATTTTTTCAATCTCCTTTTTATGCGTAAAAATTGTATCAAATACGTACAAATTGAGGTTTCCCGATCTGTTTTTATGAACATATGATAAATGATTTATGGATCATCACCTTCAGTTATGATAAAAAGAAAAGCCCTTTTTTAGGGCAAATGGTTAATTCCAAAATTTGTACACTTTAGGTGTAATCATACCATTTTTGAGATACCTTTTCAACTTTCTTTATTAGACATTAAACTAAATTCTCAATCTTTTGTTTACGCAAAAATTTTTCCACTCGTTCTGCTAACACCGCAAAATCATCGCCATGACAAATGTGATGCTTGGAATTTGGCAAAAATAAAAGCTCTTTGTGAGATGAGCCAATGACATTGTATAAGTAGTGAGCGCTTTTTACCGGGACTATTCCGTCTAACTCTCCCTGTACAATTAAGGTAGGCACTTTGATATCTTTCAAAAACGGCTTAACGAAACGAACTAGTTTACGAAATTGAAAAGTGGCCCGTATAGGTGTTTCTGTCATTTTCTTTTTATATCTTTGAAATAGTTCGTTTTCTTTTAAATTTCCTTTTACTCCATCCCGAATCATCTCTTTTATATCTGCAAGCATTTGTGCAGGATTGACATAATAGATGGCAGCACTTAATAACACAAGCTTTTTTATCGGATAATTTGCCGCTAAATAACTAGCAATTAGACCTCCCATCGAAAAACCGATCACATAAATGTCGTTAGAAGTTTTCATTAAACGTTGAAGCTCCTGTTCCGCATACTCAATCCATTCCTCGTAGCGAACTCCAGAAAGCGATAAAATTTCACCATGTCCTGGTAAAGTCGGAACACGAATATCCCAATTAGTTTGATGCCGCAAATATTCTGCAAGCGGCTCCACCTCATACGGAGCTCCTGTAAAGCCATGAATACATAAGCAACCACTCATGAGGAATAACCCCCTTGCTTTTCGTCTCTTTCCATATTAGAATTAGCCTTTAGCTAAAGCATGGACTACTTCCTCTAATTTCATTCCTCGTGAAGCCTTTACAAGAACAAGATCATTCGGTGTTACCATCTTTCTCAATGTTTCAATTAATTTTTGCTTATCTAAAAACACATGAATGCGGCTTTCATCCATAAAATCTTTAGCACCATTGGCAATTTCTTTCCCTAGCTCACCATACGTAAATAAATGATCAATCCCAGCATCCTCTAACGTTTTTCCAACCTCTATATGAAATGATATTTCCTGTTCACCTAACTCTAGCATATCTCCAAGCACAAGGATCTTTTGGCTAAATCCTGTCATGTCCCGTACTAGCTGAATAGCTGCCTTCATCGAAGTAGGACTAGCATTGTAAGCATCATTAATGATGGTCAAACCGCTGTCAGCCTTGACCATTTCGAGTCTCATGCTGCTCATCTCAACATTTTTTAACCCTTTTTCGATGTTCTCTGGAGCTACGTTCAATAATTGTCCTGCTAACACGGCTACCAATGCATTCATCACATTATGACGTCCTAATATTGGAATGAAAAATTTTTGGTTTTTAAAGCCATTGCAAACAAATTCTGTGCCGTTTTCAGTTTGCGTAATGGATATTGGGTATATGTCATTTTGCTTGGACTCACCAAATGTTTTCGTATAAAAAGAATGAATTTTATTTCGTAAAAGCTCTTCATCACCGTGATAAATAAAGACCCCATCTTCCTTTAGCCCTCTTACAATTTCAAGCTTTGCTTCTGCAATCGCTTCCCGCGATCCTAAGTCCATTAAATGAGCTTCACCAATGTTTGTAATAACCGCAATATCTGGCTTGGCTATTTGCGATAAAAGCTCAATTTCTCCTCTTCCGCTCATCCCCATCTCTAAAACAGCTGCTTCCGTATGTGGCGGCATATTTAAAACCGTAAGAGGGAGACCGATATGATTATTGAAGTTACCCTCTGTTTTATGTACGTGATACGTTGTTGATAGGACAGAGTCCACTAGGTCCTTCGTGGTCGTTTTGCCGTTGCTCCCAGTGATGGCAACTACCTTTGGATTGACTTCACGCAAATAACTTTCGGCAAGCTTTTGCAAGGCAACAAGCGTGTCCTCTACGAAAATAATTGGTTTACCTTTAGGAGGATTAGGTTCACCTTTTGCCCATAAAGCTGCTGCTGCACCATTCGCAAACGCTTTTTCCACAAATTCATGGCCATTGAATTTTTCACCAATAAGTGGGATAAACAGGTTGCCCTTTGCAACGTTTCGTGAATCGGTCGTAACTCCCTTAATTTCAATGTCCGCATCCATATGACTAGTTCCAGCCACCATATGCTGAATGGAAGAAAACATCCGTTTAATCATATCATTGCTTCTCCTTTCAAAACGATGAAGAAACACTACCCTCCTTCTTAGGAATAGTGTTTCTATATAAATATTAAAGCGTATGTTTGATTTGCTGTTTTTCTTGATGTCGTTCGAGGCCAAGCTGAACAAGCTTCTCAATTAGTTCAGAATATTCGATCCCACTATGCTTCCATAATAGAGGGAACATACTAAATGGAGTAAATCCAGGCATTGTATTTACCTCGTTAATGAAAGGCGTGCCATCCTCCTTTAAAAAGAAATCAGCCCGAACAAGACCTGATCCATCAATGGCTTTAAAGGCTTTCATTGCCATTTCTTTTATCTTTTTATATTCGTCTTCCGTAATGTCTGCCGGAATCACTAACTCCGTGTCCCCATCTTCATATTTCGCCTTATAATCATAAAACTCTTTTTTCGGAACAATTTCTCCAACTACTGAACAGACTGGTTCATCATTACCGATGATGCCTATTTCCACCTCACGCCCAGAAACGGCTTCCTCGATAACAATTTTACGATCAAATTCAAAGGCTTCTACAACTGCTTTAATCAGTGATTGACGATCTTTAGCTTTATTAATTCCAACGCTGGATCCTAAATTCGCTGGTTTTACAAAGCATGGATAGCCTAACACATCTTCCACTTTTTGATAAGCTGCTTCAGGATTCTTTTCCCATTCACTGCGAATCAACCATACATATTTTGCCTGTTCCAAGCCCGCTTGTGCGAAAAGGTTTTTCATAATCACTTTATCCATTCCCGCTGCAGAAGCTAAAACACCATTACCAACATAAGGAATGTTTAACAATTCAAGCATTCCTTGAATGGTCCCGTCTTCGCCGTTCGGACCGTGTAATAACGGAAATATGACATCAATCGACTCCCCATGTTCACGTTTGGAATTAGGGAATAATTGCTGATTTAATGCTACTGGAGAAATGGTTTCACCAGCTTCTTGAAGCTGAAGCGTTCTGACATCTTCAACCGGTTCAGATAATTGCTTTCCACGAATCCATCGCCCTTGTTCGGTAATATAAATAGGATGTATATCAAATTTACTTGTATCAAGAGCCTTAATAACAGCAAGCGCCGTTTGCAATGATACTTTATGTTCTGCAGATTTTCCCCCATAAACAAGCCCTAATTTTACTTTCATTCTTTTTCCTCCCTAATATAAAAGGCTGCACAGTTTAAATCTAATCACTTGCATAATTTCATTTTCTGTATTATTGTATCATTTTCAAGTTTGTTTTGTTATCTGTTCCTTTTATAACATTCCATTTAAAATTCATATATGACAAGATTTTTCACGTAAGCAGAAAAATGTATTACAATATGTATAGAATAAGGAGGTTTGTATGATGAAAGCAATTACGTCAGTGGAACAATTCGAACAATTGATCTCGAGTGAAAAAGAAATTCTCATTAAATTTTACGCAAATTGGTGTCCAGATTGTACTCGAATGAATATGTTTATCGGTGATATTCTTGAGGAATATAGCCAATATGAATGGTTTGAAATCAACCGTGATGAATTTCCTGAGCTCGCAGAAAAATATCAAGTGATGGGAATCCCAAGCATTTTAATCTTTAAAAACGGTGAAAAAACAGCTCATCTTCATAGCGCCAATGCGAAAACACCTGAGGAAGTAAGGGGCTTTTTAAAGGAACACCTCGGCTAGCGCCTAGAAAATTCAATTTATAAAAAGCTTGTCGACAAAATGGCGACAAGCTTTTTACGAATACCGAAAGTACTTTCATAACCATTTACGTCCTTTGTTGCTGAATAGGTAAAATGATATGCACTTTTGTACCCTTTCCAAGCTCACTTTCAAAATGGAGCTCTCCATTGTGTCGCTTTACAATACGGGCGCATACAGTTAAACCAAGACCTGTCCCTTTTTCCTTTGTTGTATAAAATGGCTCCCCCATTTTTTTTATTCGTTCTTCAGGAATCCCAACTCCATTATCAGCCACCTCAATTTTTATTTTTGGCTCCCTTAGGCGTTTCACGGAAATATCAATTTGTCCACCATTCGGCAAGGCCTCCACTGCATTTTTGACAATATTTATTAATACTTGTTTAATTTGATTTCCTGCGCCTTCAATTGTGGGGATGTCTGTTTCAGATTGAATGTGAATGTTTATATTTTGTGCGACAGCCGTTGTGTCTAAAAGAATTTTTACATCCTTTAAAATTTTCAAGATATCGATTTTTTTCAAAACATCTGCTTGCGGTTTCGAAAGCAATAACAATTCATTAATCACTTCATTAATACGGTCTAATTCGTTTGACATTATATCCAAATAAAAGTTCTTTTTATCAAGATCGTTATCATCACTTTTGACCAACTGAATGAATCCTTTTAATGAGGTAAGGGGATTTCTAATTTCGTGGGCAACTCCTGCAGCTAGTTCGCCAACGACACTTAGTTTTTCCGATTTCCGAATAAATTCCTCTTCCTTTAATCGTTGTGTAATGTCATTTTCGATATATAAAATATATTGCTCTTCCTTGCTCGTAAAAAACGGGATTTCAGTAACTTCAAAATATCGATCCATCCCTTGACGATCTTTTACACATTTTTCGTATGTTTTCATTTTTTTCATATTCATGTTTCGTTGTGTTAAATAATTGATAATAGGAGCATCTATTTTGCTGCCAAAATCCAATGCGTATGCTTTGTTCACAATAATATAGTTGCCATAAATATCTTTCACATATATATAATTCGGATTGGCGTCAATAATGGTTTGCAGGAAATTTTTCTGATCTAACAATTCGTTATTCATTTTTTGAATCATTTGGTTTTGAATATAAAAATAAGCACTAAAAATGACGATCGTCACAAATACAGCATTTAAGATTGAAATCGGGAGTGGTAAAATATTAAACCCGGTTAAGACCCCATTTATAAACACTAATAAGGAAGATAACACAATATAAATGCAGAGCGTTCGATAGTAATTTTTTTTTAATTTTGTCGTTAAAAAAAGTAATAAAAAAGTGTTGATAAATCCTATAATGACATTTATGTAATAAAGAATATGCAACCGTCCATAAATAGGATAATAATATTCCGGGAAAAAGGCTGTACTTTTTATTAATTGCAACCCACCAACACCATACTCTGTAAAATTAATGATATAAACAGCAAAGCTATAAAGGAGAAAAATCATAAAAAGTTTTTGATTAATCAAAAACTTCAACTTAAATTGCCGTTCATCTAAGTTCTTTATTATCGATAAGTTAAAGTAGTACATCAAAGGCATTAACATAATGGATCCTATACGAAAAATTTGAAAGAGCCGTAAAATCATCTGCTTATCGAAAATGTTTTGACCAAATAACACAACAACGTCAACATTCCATAAAAATAATAAAAGTAGAAAAATAGCTAACGGTTTTGACATTCTCAATTTTTTATTCACATAGATAAATATAAATAATACTAAAGGTATGAATGACATGGATAACAGCATCAAAAAATACATAATCGGCCTCCCGTCACATATTCCTAGATAATAATAAACAGGAATTATTGCCTCCATAACCATGTGACGTGATCAATACACGATCTACTTGTCGATATATAGTAGAGGCTACGATAGGAAAGTCTTTTGTTTTAGATTTTTTTGTATGTATTGTTGGAGGAATAAATCCGTACTGAAAACTTAATAGTGCTGAAATACATTGCAAAACACCCGATGCTCCAAGGGCATGGCCGATCATGCCTTTAATTGATGTAATCAGTACATTAGGGTCAAAAATTTTCTTATAAACGTATTCTTCAATCTGATCATTTTCTTTTAATCCTAACGCTTGACTATTAATATATGTGATGGGTTGATCCCCAACCACTTTTTCTACAATGGATATCATATGATTTCCACTTTGATCAGAATGAAATATAGAGACAGCATCTTGGGACATGGCCCCCCTTTCGACATATCCAAAAATTTTAGCACCACGCTTCATGGCATGCT
This sequence comes from Bacillus alveayuensis, assembly GCA_030812955.1. GTDB lineage: Bacteria > Bacillota > Bacilli > Bacillales > Aeribacillaceae > Bacillus_CB > Bacillus_CB alveayuensis. The sequence continues at coordinate 29,509 of JAUSTR010000016.1, read as the reverse complement.
CTTGACTTTCTAACAAAAGAATTCCTGCACCTTCAGATAAAACAAATTGATTGCTTTCCCCAAACGGTCCACTGTTTTCGACATTTGACGAATCCTTTAATAATAGATTAAGCTTTAAAAATCCACCCATTACAATGTCACAAACTGCTGTATCTATCCCACCGACAATACAACAATCTAATTGACCTGTTTCAATTAGCATTTTTCCTAGTAAAATAGCATCAATGCTTGATGTGCAGCTATTCGAAATCGTAAAACTCGGACCATGAAAGCGAAAGAATGAAGAAATGGCTGTCGTAATGCTATTATTGTTTAAAGCACCAACGGTTGTTGGTCGGAGACGGTGTAATCCTCTTTTGAATGTCTCTTTCATTGTTTTCTCGATTTCAAAAATAACCCCACATGATGAACCGATGACAACTCCAATTCTCTTTCGGTTTACTTGATCATCCAATAAATCTGCCATTTCTAACGCCTCATGAGCAGCTGCTATTGCTAATCGTGCAGCACGAGGGTAACGTGCAATCCTTTGACCTGAAACTGTATCATAATCGTTTTCAATGACCGCTGCCTTTAGGATCTCATGTTGATACGGGTGTGGATAGTTCTGCCATAAGCAGATGCCCTTTTCTAAAACGTTTTTAAAATCGATTGAGTTTTCCACTTTGTGAGTGATAATACCGTATCCTGTTACACAAATATTATTCATACACTTCCCTCTCACCTAGATAAAAAATGCTTATTAAAACGCTTTTTAAAAAATGGCTGTTTTCGTAAGCTTTGGTACTTTTCGACTGGCCATGATCCGAACAAAGCACGTGGTCGGATAAATTATGTTTGTCCGACCATCTCCTTTTGTTCGGTTCACGTCACGCTTTAGCGTGTAGCAAGCATATCGCTTGCCTGACAGTCGAAAAGCTATCGCATAGTAAAGCAACAATCTTTTAGAAAAGAGCCTAAAAAATAAAGCGGATCTTAAGCTGGGGGAATTCCCCAGCTTATTTGCTAAACCCTCATTTAAAACGATAGTATTATTGCAACAATGATATAGTTTTTTTACATCTAACCATTTATTAGTTCTTTTTCTAAAATATCGACCAGTTCTTCAAGGTGATGGATTTCATAACTTGGCTTAACATCCATATATGGCTCTAACTTCTTCCGATTAATCCAAACCGATTTGATATTCGTTTTAACGGCCCCTAATATATCCGTGCTTAACTTATCTCCAACCATGATTACTTCATGCTCATGAACATTCATTAACGATAAAGCATGACGGAAAATGCTAGGATCTGGCTTTCCTCTTCCAAATTCTCCTGAAATCATGATATGTGAAAAGTAGGATGAAAGTCTAGGGACACTAGAAATTTTTTCTTTTTGCAAACTCGGATCACCATTTGTTAATAATAATAAATCATATTTTTCCTTTAATTGATCTAACAACTTAAATGTTTCCTCATAAACAATAGGTCTTTTTCTCCGCTCAATCGGAAACTGTTCAGATAATTGAATGGCTAAATCTGAATCATTAATCCCAACTGCTTCGAGACCTCTCTTCCAAGCCTCTTTTCGATAGTTTGGAGCTAATTCCTTTAATTTCATTAAGTTGTCATCCTTCGGTTCACTAAAATTCGACCAAAGTGCTTCAAATGGATTAATGCCAATCATCGCGACATATGGATAGGTCTCGTAAGATTCGTAAAGCTCTTTTGCCTTTTGTCGAACTGCTTTTTCTAACTCATTTGGATCTACGTCATACTTTTCCTTTGCGATGAGACACGTTGCATTAAACGCTTCACTCACACTTTTTTCATCCCACAATAATGTATCGTCCAAATCAAAAAATACTGCTTTAATCATGAAAGTACTCCTTTCTAAATCAAACATCTTATAGAACCATGTTACCATATACAAAAGGATTGTGATGAAAAATTCTGAATTCCTGTACAAAGAACAAAAGCTCTGACAGACCGTACGGAAGAAATGGGAAAATTGATGCCGCTAACACCCGGAGCTAGACGCAAACCAACTATGAACAATGTTGTCCACAAGTTGTAAATTTATAATTCGTTTGGACGTACGGACAGCGTCCTAAACAACAAAAAATCCTCTCAAAGGAAGCACGATCCTTTCGAGAGGTTCTTTTTAGTCCAAGAAAATTGTTCATATGAAATGAAAGGGTTATTTAATTTCTACCGTCCAACCAAATTTATCGTGTGCTTTACCATATTGAATATTTGTAATGGCATGATAAAGCTTTAAAGAAAATTCTCCCGTTTCGAAATTATTGACGATCATTTTATGATTGTTCCAATTTAATTCACCGACAGGGGAAATGACCGCAGCCGTTCCTGTTCCAAATACTTCCTCCAATTCTCCTTTCGTATAAGCTGTATAAATATCCTCAATGGCTATTCTCTCTTCTCTAACGGTAACTCCCCAATCTTTCAACAACTCGATAACAGAATCTCTAGTAATCCCACTTAAAATGCTTCCGTTTAATTTTGGTGTGAAAACTTCGCCATTTATTTTGAAGAAAATATTCATACTTCCAACTTCTTCTACATATTTTCTCTCTCTTCCATCTAACCATAAAACCTGGTCGTATCCTAATTCTTCGGCCTTTTTCTGCGCTAAAAGGCTTGCTGCATAGTTTCCAGATGTTTTAACATGTCCTACTCCACCTTTGATCGCACGGACATAATCATTTTCTACATAAATTTTAACAGGTGATAATTGTCCTGCGTAATAGGCGCCAACCGGTGATAAGATAATTAAAAACTTATAGGAGTTGGATGGTCTTACACCTAAATAAGGTTCTGTTGCAATAATAAATGGTCGAATATAAAGGGATGTCCCTTCTTGATCTGGCACCCAATCCTTTTCAATCTCAATTAACTGCTGTAATCCTTCTAATACAAGCTCCTCATCTAATGGAGGAATACACATCCGTTTGCAAGTATTATTTAAACGCTGAACGTTTTTTTCTGGTCGGAATAATAAAACCCTACCATCTTCTGTCCGATAAGCTTTTAATCCCTCAAAAACGGATTGACCGTAATGAAAGACAAGTGCAGATGGATCTAACGTTAACGGTTGATACGGAGCGATACGCGGTGAGTGCCAGCCTTTTTCTTTTTCATAATCCAAGACAAACATATGGTCCGTGAAATATTTCCCAAATCCTAATTCGGAAGCTTTTGGCTTAGGTTTTTTAACATCTGCTTGGATGAGCTCGATTACTTGATTCATGGTGAACACCTCTTTAATTTATTTTCTACTGGTCTCAAAAAAGATGGAAAGGCGATATTTCCCCAGCTCAAAAATATCGCTATCTTACTAAATTTCAAAAAATTTAATCATGGAAAATTTCACTTTTTACCCTCGAGGCCCCAAAGGATAAAAAAATCGCCTCTCAATCGAATGTGCCCACACGGGGACATCGATTGCTGAGGCGAGTATCTCGCGGTACCACTCAGCTTCTCTGCTTTCCTCACAGAAAACAGACTCAGTAAGTCAATACATGACTTTTCTTGCTAACGGAAGATCCGTTGCTCTATACTTTGGCTGGCCGCCATTTCTAAAGCAAAGCTCCAAGGTGACTTTCAAAGAGAGTGACGGCTGTCCTTTCAGCCTAGGAGACAGCTCTCTTCTCTCGTCATTGCTCTCTTCTACTACTCCTTTTCTTCGCTGTTATTATGAACTTGTCAAATATAAAAACTCGCCCCCCAACCCACGTGATTTATTTTGGATTGTTGAGGCGAGTATCTCGCGGTACCACTCAACTTCTCTGCCTTCCTCACAGAAAGCAGACTCAGTAAGTCAATACATGACTTTTCTTGCTAACGGAAGACCCGTTGCTTTATACTTTGGCCAGCTGCCATTTCTAAAGCAAAGCTCCAAGGCGATCTTCGAAGAGAGATAACGGCTATCCTTTCAGCCTAGGAGACAGCTCTCTTTTTCGTCAGAGCTCTCTTCTACTACTCCTTTTCTTCGCTGTTATATTATGAAATATATGATTTTTTTCAATAATTTTGAAATGATTATATCGACTTTCATATGCATAGTCAATACATATTTTTAAATTTTCCGAATAAGCAAAATGATTTTTTTCTAGCTAACGAAAAAATATTTAGGTAACATCTTAAAACAAGGATGTTTTCGTAAACTTTGTTGCTTTCCGACTGTCTATGAACCGTACAAAGGATTGTAAGGCAATAAGCATATGACTTGTTTATGTTGATAATTTAGACTCTAATTGTGTTAATAAATCAAGAACACTGTCAGAAGCCTTTTCAAGCTGCTCAAAAGCATGTTGGGCACCAGCGATATCACCTGCTTCATAGCATTCTACCGCTTTTTTGGCATATTGGTGTACTGCTTTATGAGGTTCCTCTAAACGTTTAAATGCATCGCTATTCTTCACACTATCAGGCAAATTTCCATAGTACCATTTCCCTAATCTGCATACCTCATGGGAGATTACTTCCTCCGAATTAACGTCTTCTAACCCTAAAATCATATTATAAACTTTCCATTTCCATAAAAGATGATCTGTTTTGGCGACATAAATAAGATCTTTAGATGAAAATTTAACATTCACATCAAAAAAAGTATTGCGATAATCCTCTAGTTTTTTACTCAACTCAAAAATTGTTTTCGCTGCATCCTTTGATATATCTTGAGATTGGACACTAAGATCATAAATGGTATTGTTTCGTTCTGCAATGTCTAAAACTGTAGCAGTTTGTTCCTCGCTCATTGCTGCAATTTGAGATGTTGATCTATTAATATCTTGCATTGTGGTTACTATACTCGTTAACGCCTCACCTGCATAGATGGCTCCATTCACACTTTGCTCCACTAATTTTCCTGTTTGTTTAATTTGTTGTGTTACTTGATTTGATACGTTTTGTAAAGATTCCATATTAGACGTAATTTGAATAATCTGCTCTTTTGTATGTTCAGATAGCTTGCGAACCTCTGAAGCAACAACAGAAAAACCTTTCCCATGTTCACCTGCTCTCGCAGCTTCAATACTAGCATTCAAAGCAAGTAAATTCGTTTGATCAGCAATTTCCTTTATAATCTTCACTACATTTTGTGTATGTTCAATTTCCTTTTCAAGCTGACCCACCTTTTCAACGACTTGTTCATAAACGTTACCGACCTGTTTAATATTTCCAAGCGCTTCATCCACCACTTGTTTGCTTTGTTCAGCTGATTGAACTGCTTCATCCGTTCCTTCTGCTACTTTTTGAGAATAATTTGCGACCTCTTGTATAGATGCACCCATCTCTTCTGTAGCGGCTGTAACACTGTGGGTTTCCTCAATTTGTTTGTCCATTCCTTTAATAAGCTGTTCAGTCATATTGAGGCTTGTCATTTGATTAAGTAAATCTGATATGTTAAATAAAAATTGCTTAAATGTTTCTTCCATATAAACTTCAACAATGAGCTGTTGATCATACGTTGCAAGTTTTTGAATAGCAAGAACAAGCTTCATCATTCGATTAGGCTTATGATGCAACTTTTCCATTAAAATGGAAGTCATTATTTGCGTTAGGACATGATGAGCTGATATAAAATGGTCTACCATTAAATGAATGCGGCTATGAGTTTGACCAATTTTTATTCTTGTCTTAATATATTCATCATTCACTTCTGCTTGGAAAAACTGATCCAAATATATTCCGAACGTTTTCTTTAACCGTTCAACCGTAGAATACTTCTTTATGATTTGATGGAGATGTTCAGCCGACTGTATGCTATTGTAAAAATGTTCAATCATTTCTTCCTTGTGCGGTATTAGATATTCAGATGCTTCTCTTACATGATCCAACGTTTCCTGTTGAATACCTAAAAAATTTAATCGTTCTTTAGCCCGTTCTCCGACTTGAGTAATGTCAGTCAAAATGGAATAATTCAACAACTCTTCCCATGATTTCACTTTTGTAAAAATACTCATAAGTCCCTCCACTTTTACAAATCATTCATTTTCAATTTATTTGTCTAGACTAGCCATCTTCACTATTTTACTTCAACCATATCTATCTATATATTAAACAGACTCCTACTTTATTACCATACTTATTTTGCACTTCTTTTCACATATTTCAACAATTGTTTAATTTAGGGGTTTTATAGCATTTGCAGCATATATTGACAAAGTTCTATATGAGGGATAAATAAAAAGAGATTCGCTTGCTATGTCACACTTTAGTGTGACGTGAACCGAACAAAAGGCGATGGTCGGACAAATGTAATTTGTCCGACCACGTGCTTTGTTCGGCTCATGGACAGTCGAAAAGCAACAAAGTTTACGAAAACAGACTTTTTTATAACAACTTTTCCTAATTACGACATAGCTTACGCCAACCGATATTCACCTTCCATCTTCACTTTAAGCTTGGGGGACGAATTTTGGCAGTATGTAAAAATCTTAAAATGATGCAACTCATGTTGTCATGTATGAAATATATATAACTATGTTTGCATTTTGTTAGTCTTTTCTAATACCCGAATCATCTTATATAGCATGTCATTGATTGGGGTAGCCACACCGTATTTACTGCCCAGCTCACAAACCTTTCCAGCAAGGTTTTCAACTTCTGTTTTCCGTCCCGCTTCGATATCCTGTAACATCGATGTTTTGCCTTCCGGGGATAGTTTTTTCAGAATTTCCTTAAACTCATCAATATCATCATTTGTTAGATTTACCCCCACCTTTTCCGCCAAAAGAATAACCTCTTTCATAGCCTCTGCCATTAATTCATATGCTTCATGTACCTCTTGAAATACACGATACGGGGCTTTTAATACTGCTGAAGTCTGATTCACGCCAACATTTATCATAAATTTCCACCACATCGCTCGTAACATATCTTCGGGAATTACATATGGAATATTCGCTCGATCAAATAATTCTTTAACAAGTTGAACATTTGGAGAATAAGAAGTGTTCTTTGCCTCGCCAAACCACACTTCTCCAATACTTGAAAATCGAACGGTTTTCCCAGTTCTTACAGCATCGATTCCAATACACATGGCATAGAGTATATTGTCTTTCCCAAATGCTGCAGAAAGCATATCTTCACTTTCAATACCGTTCATTAACGACATGATGATCGTATTCTCTCCGACATGATGTTTCATATCTTTGATCGCCTGTTCAAGTCCATCATATTTTACTGCAACTAGAATAAGATCTGAAGGTTCTTGTACATCATCAGGGGCTACATATTGGAATTGGTAGCCACGCCCATTTACGTTAAACTCACTTGATTGATATCGTTCGATTCTCTTCTTATCCGCAATGACTTGTATACACTTCGGATCCATATCATACAATTTACTTGCATATGCCGATCCGATTGCTCCGAGCCCAATAAGAGATACTTTTTTTATGTTATCCACTGATTTTCACTCCTTGCTTCATGTATACCACCCTTTATTTATTAGTTATTCGGGCTTGAGTTGAAGTATCCTACCCTTTTTTCAATATTAAAAGTTTACTAACCGCACACTATAAAAACGCATCGCTTTTAGATTGCCTTTTACCTCGAAAATTCCTTTTTCGATCAGCTTCCTTAGCCGATACTCTAAAAACTCGTCCCCTACATATTGATCTAAATGTCCCAACACTTGTCCAATTAATCTCGCAGATTTCATAAATTCCTGTGCCACCATTTCGTGATGAAGTTTTTTTGCCATAATAATAATATATGGGTCATAGTAATCAACTGATACGCTATGAATTTTTCCGTTCCCCCAAAGCCTCAGTTCTTCACGATTTTCAGCAAGAGTACACCATTCCTTTTCTAAATCATCTCTTTCATGTTGTGAAAGTGGTGGTTTATTTTTGCTATGTTCATATATAAGTTGAAGCTTCTCAGGAGGAATTTCACCAGAGTGCAAGACGGTATATTTTACTTTTCGATGATTAAAAAGTTTCCTGTACACCTTTGTAGTATTGATAACGAAAATATCATGGTTTCGATCCTTTAATAGATGAAGAACAAATCGTAACCCTGTCTGCTCGTGGGAATTTTCAGCCGTCCATATCGTAACTGGCACACCTTCCGGAATGGTTAATATTTCGTTCATCGTCTTTTGAAATCTTTGTTTATATTCATGAAACTCATCATATTCATTATTGATATTTTTTCTTATCCATTCAAATCTCAATTCTTTTCCAGCCTCTTCATGCAGACGCCAAACTGGACCAATCGAGAACACATCCCAAAATGAGATAATATTTTCCCCTTTCGTTACCCCCATATCCTTTAGTGCTACCTTTAAACTACCTGCAGGTGAAGCACCAAAAAGAATATGCACGTTCCGAAATGTTCCTTCTTTGTTCCTTTCGGATTGTTCATTTACATCAAAAATCATCGTGTAAATCCTTCTTAGGTCATCTATAAACTCATTCTCTGAATATTTCGTCTCCTTCAGAAGATTGACTCTATATAAAATATATAACAGTAATGACTTCGCTTCTTCTTCTCGTAAATCTTTAATGATTTTTTTTAATTTTTCTATTTTCATTTTATTCCTCCTCAACAACGAAACGTAATTACTTTTCCCTTTTCTTATTATTCTTTTAGTATCTATCATGATAGTACGGCTACCTGAAAACTTTTATCGAAAATGAAGTTTAAAAACTTATATTGGACTTCTACAAAACTTTTTTTAATCCTTCTCTTACGCTAAATGCTCTTTATAGTAAAATAACAGTAAAAAAGTGTAAACGTCTCACAATAGTGAGGAGAGGGATATTATGAAATTTTTTACAAAAGACTGGTATAAAGAAATGCAAATACATGGTTTTTTAGTTTTTCCTGAAACGAAGGAAGAGTGGGATGGGACAATCGCATGTTACAAAGAGGAAGGAATAGACAAGAAGGTGATTCCATGCTTGGCATAACTGGTTATGGCGTTTATTTACTGTCATCTATACTCATAAACTTAACGCCTGGTACAGACACAATGTTTATTATAAGCCGCAGCGTTTCTCAAGGGAGAAAAGCGGGTATTTACTCAGTACTTGGCATTTCAACGGGTGTTTTCATTCATACGCTTTTCGCTGCCTTTGGCCTTTCTATTATTTTGGCCGAATCCATCGTGTTGTTTACAGCCATTAAATTCATTGGAGCGGGTTATTTAATCTACCTTGGCATCAAAATGGTGTTTCAAAAGACATCGCTCCATATCGATTCCACACCTGAACAAGAGGTAGAACTAAAAAAGATCTATTGGCAAGGTGTTATCACAAATGTAACAAATCCAAAAGTCGCTTTATTCTTTATATCCTTTCTCCCGCAATTTGTGTTAACGGATCACCACTTTGGTCCGGTCCCTTTTTTGATACTCGGCATTTCGTTCATTATTACCGGTACCATTTGGTGCTTTATCGTTGCTTATTTTGCTTCTACCGCTACGAAAAAACTACGAGAAAATACAAAAATCTCCAAACTTTTAAACAAACTAACAGGGATTGTCTTTGTATGCTTGGGGGTTACATTATTGAAAGCAAAAGCAGCCTCATAAAGCTTGGGGTAAATGGTTCAGTTGTAGGGACTGACCATTTAAACCCGCTAATCCCCATCCAAAAAGATAAGCGTGCTAGGCAAAACACCGCTAGCACGCATTTTTTTACTATTAAATGAAGGATGTTTTCGTAAACTTTGTTGCGCTTTTCGACTGTCTATGAACTGAATAAAGTACGTGGTCGGACAAACCTCATTTGTCCGACCATCGACTTTTGTTCGGTTCACATCACGCTTGCAAGTGACATAGCAAGCGTGTCGCTTGCCTGACAGTCGAAATGCTATAGTAAAGAAACAATCTTTGCGAAAAATGCCTAAATGAAACATCGTTTCTCATAACAGTAATAAACAGTGTTCCTTAAGTAGACTAAGAACTTATCCATATCATTGGAAAGGACTCTTTTAGTAAATGTTAAAAAGTATGAGCTAAATCTTTTGCTCGTGCAATGGCCTTCTCTTTAATTTCTTCTGCTTTATCAGGCATGGCTGCATGTCCTTCAACAAATAAGCCTTCAAAAGAAGGAACGCCAAAGAATTGCATAATTGCTTCTAGATAACGGTGTCCCATTTCCATTTGAGCTGCTGGACCTTCTGAATAAATGCCTCCACGGGCTTGAATATGTAATGCTTTCTTATCGGTTAAAAGCCCTACTGGTCCTTGTTCAGTGTATTTAAACGTTTTACCAGCAACAGCAACGGCATCAATATAAGATTTTAGGACTGGCGGGAATGAAAAATTCCACATAGGTGTTACAAAAATATATTTATCCGCAGAAATAAATTGGTCACATAACTCTGAAAGTCGACCAACTTTCGCTTTTTCTTCATCAGAAAGTTCTTCAAATCCTTTTCCAGATTGAAGTTTTCCCCAACCACTAAATACATCAACATCTATTTGAGGAATATTTTCTTTATATAGGTCGATATGCACGACTTCATGATCTGGATTTACTTCTTTGTAAGTATCAATAAATGCTTTACCTACTGCCATGCTGTAAGATTGAGTTTCATCAAGTGGATGAGCCGTGATGTACAATACTTTTGTCATTTTTTTACCTCTCCTTTTAGATGTGTAGATATTTTAGTTTGTGTAATAAACTAAAAATTATACATTTTTATTTAAAATATCTTTGATTCAAGATGATTTTAATTGATGTTACTTTGTATTTCAAATAATATGCCTTAAACATATTAAAAAAAGATATGTTTTATGAAACCTGTTAAACCATAATGTTGTGTGATCAAATATTATATGATTTTATTAAAGGTTCTTTAGAAACGCAAATGATCATATTGTAAAATATATATGGAAAAATGTAATATATATGTTACGATGTTAGTGTAATGAGGTGACGGACAAATGAATAACACCGTAAAAATTGCCCGGATTCAAGCGAACTTAACGCAGCAAGAACTAGCGGAAAAAACAGGAGTGACACGGCAAACAATTAGCTTGATTGAAAAAGGAAAGTATAATCCTACATTAAAATTATGTTTGGAAATTTGCTATGTCTTAAACAAAACATTAGATGAATTGTTTTGGGTGGAAAGGGAGAGTGAAAATGATGAAAAAAATCACAGATGAACGATTGCTTATAAAAAATTTAAAAAATATCCGGATAGCGTTTGTGATCCAATCGGTGGGGATTATAGGAATTTTACTTTACGATGCTATTACGAAAGGCATTACCAGCATGACTCATCAACCTTTATGGATTGTATTTATGATTACGTCCATTGTTTTAGGGTATTTGCAAATGAGTATTTCTATAGATTACGAAAATCCAAGCAAAAAAGTAAAACCTAGTACTTATTTCAAAGGATTGTCTGCCATTTTAGGAATTAGTATCGTGATCGCTTTCCTAGTTTATTTAAGCCCTGAAAGCGGCCTTAAAGAGTCAAACATAGTTGGTATTGTCCTCTTCTTATCCATGCTCGCTCCTTATTCATACATTTACTATTTAAGAAAAAAGAAATATGAAGATGAAGAAGATGAATAAAAGTATAATTAACAGCGGCGCATCCATGTATTTGGAGGCTTCATACAAATCAAAATCTGAAATAAATAATATAGCCGTGAAGAACAAAAATAATGAAAGTCCCGCACCAGCTAACTTCTCCGTTACATAAGAAAGAGCTTTACAAATATTGCTTGATAAAAATATCAATTCGATCACAACCTTACCATTTTTTTTATTATATCATTGTATTTTCGTTCATTTTCTCTTTACATTGACGTTGCGTAAAGGATTATGATGATAATGTCAGGAGGTGAAGCGATGGAGTATACAGTCAATCAACTCGCGAAATTGGCTGGAGTAACAGGCAGAACGTTGCGATATTACGATGAAATTGGCATTCTGAAGCCGGCGAGAATCAATTCGTCTGGGTATCGCATCTATGGACAAAAAGAAGTTGATAAGCTCCAGCAAATTCTCTTTTACAGGGAGCTTGATGTTGATTTGGAAACGATCAAAAAATTGTCAACTCACCATCCTTTGACGGCATCAAGGCATTAAAGGAACACCGCAAAAAACTTCTGGCAAAGCGCAGGCATTTAAATTTATTAATAGCGAATATTGAGAAAACAATAGCAGCTCAAGAAGGGAGGATCACGATGAGCGATAACGAAAAATTTGAAGCTTTTAAACGAAAGCTGATTGATGAAAACGAAAAGAAATATGGGAAAGAGGCAAGAGCCAAATATGGCGAAGAGATCGTCAACAAATCCAATCAAAAATTGAAGGAAATGACGGAGAAGCAGTATGCTGAGGTGAACAAGCTGGGAGAAGAGGTTTTGAACGTACTGAATGAAGCGTTTTTAACAGGAAATCCAGCAGGCGAATTAGCACAGAAAGCCGCCGACCTTCATCGCCAATGGTTAAGCTTCTTTTGGACTCATTATACGAAAGAAGCACATAGAGGAGTAACGCAAATGTATGTCGAGGATGAAAGGTTTAGAGCTTATTATGATCAAAAACATCGTGGAGCCGCTGAATTTTTAAGAGATGCCGTGCTGATTTATACTGGGATGAACATCAAATAAAATTCCTGAAATTTCCCTAAAAAGTTCAGAAAAAATCAAAAGCAATTAAAGTAAACGGTGTCTTTTTATTTTTTTGCATCATTGATGCCCGCTAATGCTACAATTATACTTGTAGAGAAGGGAGGGCACTAATATGTGTGGCAGATTTACCCTTACGATAGATGAAAATAAAGTCTTAGATCGGTTCAATGCTGTAAAAGCAAACGATTTTGAATATGTAAGACGTTACAACATTGCTCCCAGCCAAGCTGTGTTAGCCATTGTCAATGACGGTGAAAAAAACCGTCTAGGTCAGCTTCGTTGGGGTTTAATTCCTTTTTGGGCTAAAGACATTAAAATTGGTTATAAAATGATCAATGCTAGGGCTGAAACACTGGCCGAAAAACCGGCTTTTAAACATGCTTTTAAACGGCAGCGTTGCATTATTCCTGCAGATGGATTTTATGAATGGAAAAAAGCATTAAAAGGAAAGCAGCCGATGAGGATTAAATTGAAATCAGATGAGGTTTTCGGTTTCGCAGGGCTGTGGGATCGATGGAAATCACCTGAAGGGACCGTTATTCACTCCTGCACCATCATTACTACAGAGCCAAACGAGCTAATGGCAGATATTCATAACCGGATGCCGGTGATTCTCCGAAAAGAAGACGAAGAAACTTGGTTGAATAGAAGTATTGAAGACAATGATTTGCTACACGATCTTTTGAAGCCATTTCCAGCTGATGAGATGGAAGCCTATCAGGTTTCCACACTGGTGAATTCGCCGAAAAATGACGTGCCTGAATTGATCAAAAAGATTTGATTTAATTCCTCACTAACACGCTTTAAAGTTCCCAAATTAAATAAAGAGGTTCATCCGTTCGATTATTCATCTAACGCTCCTGTTATCTTAAAAAATTATGTCCTCTTCAGTTTGTAGACAAAGTCTATATAAAAGAAATTTTTCAGACTGAATGAAAACTTATGTCTCTAGGCACGAGCCCGATGAGGAGCGGAGTTACCACATACGGTAATGAAGCGCACGATGCGGGCGAAGTAACAAAGAATGCGAGCGTTTGCGGGCAGTCTGAAGAGGACAAAAAATTATGTCCTCTTGAATGTAGTTAAAAAGATTTTTGATTTTGTAAAGTTACGATTACAACACCTGCTATAATTAACATACCACCAATAAAGAAGTTAACGTCTAACTTTTCATTTAGCAAAAGCCATCCTAAGAAAGCACCTACGAGTGGCTGGAAAAAGAAAAACAATGAACCTATTCCAGCATCCATAAGTTCCATTCCTTTATTCCAAAGAAAAAAAGCCCCAGCAGTTGAAACTATCCCAAGATAAATAACCCCTAAAATGATTAAAATATGTTGATAATATACATCATGTAATTGAAGTTCCCATATCATTAATGGTGTTGTAAAAACCATTGCAAATAATACTGCATAAGTAGTTATGGCTAGTGACGAAAAACGCTTTGAAGCAACTTTTACATAGACTGATAATAACGCCCAAGTAGCTGCGGCTCCCACTAGAATGGTACTACCTAAAAGATAGGTTCCAACATTTTTATCCCATCCAATTACAATGACTACACCTAAAGTTGCTAATAACACCGAAATAATCTTTCGAACAGTAAACTTTTCCTTTAATATAAGCCTTGCGAAGATGACAATAAATGCAGGTGTAGCCGATGTAATTAACGCTCCTGTATGTGCATTAGATAACTTTGTACCAATGAATTGTAAAGCAATTGATACAAAATAACCTATAAAACCAATCCAGGCTATAAGTAACCAATCGCGTTTCTTTAAAGTTACTCGATTTTTATTTTTTATCTGAACGATTTTTAATACGACAAACAAAAAAACAAGAGCTATGACATAGCGTAACCATAATAACGTTAAAGGTGGAATGAAATCTAAAACATATTTGCTAACTACATACATGCCGCCCCACATACTTGCGGCTAAAGATAAAAATATTGCTCCAAGTAAATTTTGTTTCATCGTATAATACCTCCGTCTTTAAAAAAAGGGATTTTAAAAAATTTCCCCTAAGACGAGGCATGATTTTTATATTCGATATTCATCCCTCGACTTAGGAATGAATATCTGGTTGATCATTTTCGAAAATATCTAAATATAACCCCATTTTTTAATCCCCCTACAAATTGCATTTTCTCAATTTTAACACATTTTTCACTTAGAATTGATTATTTTAGGTAACAAATAGTGTAACATATCCCCTTTTTCTAAAGAATATTCCATCAACCAATTATATCCTTGTTCATAATATTTTTGGTCGAAATCTTCAGTACATTTGTCTAAAACAATGATTGCATTAGAATCATCATTATTAGGAATACTGCCATCTTTAAATACACAGAAAAATTTTGAAAAAAGTTAGAAACCTCTTCATACTCGCTCACATCTAATTGATATGTATGTAGAAAGCTTTCATTATCCATTGACCGGTGCCGGGGAAGTATTTTGACGGGCGTTCGCATACGGCTACTATTGGGCTGTTGGCTCCTTAATTGAGTTGCAAAAACGCATGACATTTTTTCGTGTCATGCGTCTTTTGATAAGCCGTGATGTATTATTTCCGCCAAAAATTCGTATATTCTGCTTTATCCTGAATATTAAATTCAATCATTTTCTCAAGTAATTCGTAATCTACCAGCTTATTCCACGGAATTCGAAACAAGCCTTTGGTAGCTGTGTAGCCAGCTTGTGCAATGTCATCGGCAAATTGCGCAATGCCTACTTGTTCGGGTGAAACGCTCAAATGATGCTTCGCTGTGGAAAAGCCGATGATAAATGTGCCGTGATCAGTAAATATTGGCATATTCCACTTGATTTGCGGTTCCAAATTTGGGAATTTATTAGCAACCCACGCCAAAATTTCCTCTGTTCGGTCGCGGTGGTCGGGGTTATCGATACCTGCTAAATATTTTGCAAAAACTTCCATGTTGTTCCCTCCTAAAATAAAAAATTATGTCGTTCAAAGAAGTTCCTCAAACCCATTTGTCGTTAAAACTCCTCACAGAACCGCTCAGACACGTTCTTAAACAACACCTATTTCCAACTATATATTTTACAACCGGGATAGTCAAAATGGCTTATTAGGTCAAAAATTTCTGTATGAGTAAAATGTTTGTGGGAGGAAGTTAAGTCCTCTTTCATGTGGTTCAAGGGGGAAGCAAAATAGAGGCAAAAAGGATTCTCTTCCTGTAAGGTGATAAGTGCCACCCCATCACAAAGGAGGTCAGAGAGTCCTATGCAATAATTTATCACAGGTGGGCAAACATGAAAAGAGTTAGAAATGGAATTGTTTTGGATGTTGCAAAAAACCTATGGGGAAATGCTTCAACAGGTACTAGAATGTCTGGATGAAGAGCTAGCGAAGCAACGAGATAAAAAACGCTATTACCTAAAAGATAAACGAACGGTACGCATCCAGACGCTCTTTGGGGAGGTGGAGCTCCGACGCAATTACTATTTGGATCGAGAAAAAGGCGTGTATACGTGCTTACCAAAAAACTGGTGATACTTCGCGCCAACTTTTGTAAGTTTACTTCCTTCCTCTAAAAAGACAATGAAATGATGAATATAGATTGAGAATTATTTGAGGGCATCATTCAAAAATTGATCGTTGAAGAAGGACAGTTTTTTCTTGAGCGACCGAGTAGTAAATTCTTTCTAAGGTCGAATACGGAATCTTTTGTTTTCGACTTACATCTTGTATAGTTGTATCCTGACATAATTCAAATAAGTATTCACGATACTCTATTTTTATGTGGCACTGATAAATCCTAATATTTTATAATGTTCTAACCATGAATCAGATTCTCTTTGTGTTGAATAATTTTAGTGAAGATCAAGTGATGTATTCTTACCACGAACAAAAAATACTCAAACTGTAAATAGGAAATTTGGAGAAATATTCTCCCTATAGTTATATATAAAATTCAGGCTTCAATTCATTGGAAATAGAACAAGAACCCCTAAATGGGGTCCATGTTCGTTTCCTGTTTGAACTAACCAGCACAACAGGAGAGTTTGCTTACATCTTTGTCAAAGGTTAAAGCTGTTAATTTCAGCCCTTCGGTCATCGTTAAGTACGGGGCGAGGGTTTCACGTAAATCTTCGACGGTTAATCCAAATTTCACAGCTAATGTCGCCGCGTAAATGACTTCTCCAGCGTTTTCCGCCACGACGTGAACGCCTAATACCTTCCCTGTTTTCGCTTCGACCACTAGCTTAAACAATCCTGTTGTTTCACGGTTTACAATTGCTCGTGGCACTGCATCAAGTGGCAATGTCGATGTTTTAACTTCTATCCCTTTTTGTTTCGCTTGTTCTTCCGTTAACCCTACCGACGCAACGGATGGAGTAGTAAATGTAACAGATGGAACAACTTCTAAGTTAACTTTTCGGTTCAATCCTCCAATGGCATTATCCGCCGCAATCCCGCCTTGATAGGCAGCTACATATACAAACTGCGGTCCCATTGTTACATCGCCCGCTGCATAAATTCTTGGGTTTGATGTCCGCAAATAGTCATCGACTTTAATTTCCCCACGGTCTCCAATTTCCACCTTCGCCGCTTCAAGATGAATGGAGGAGATATTCGGTTTCCGCCCCGTCGCAATCAACAATTGCTCGGCATCGATCGTTTTGATTTCTCCATTCATCGAGAAATAAACACGTTTCATGTTGCCATGCTGCTTGATCCGTTCAAAGGCAACACCAGTAATCACATTGATTCCTTGTTTAGTGAGTGCCTCTAAGACAGCCTGCGAAATTTCCGGATCATAGTTTTTCAAGATTCTTGGGCTGCGTTGCATGAGTGTTACGGTGACGCCAAGATGGTGAAACAGTTGTCCAAGTTCCATTCCAATATAACCAGAACCGATGACCACAAGGCTTTTCGGCAACTCCTTTAACTGTAATAAGGAAGTGCTTGTTAAATAATCGACATGTTCTAATCCTTCAATGTCAGGAATGGCTGGAGAAGCACCTGTCGCAATTAAAAATCGTTGAGCGGTCAGTAGCGTTCCATTTATTTCAATCGTTTTCTCATCAACAAATTTCGCTTCTCCATGAATCAGTTCAAACCCATAGTCATCGATTAAGTCGACGTACTTTTGCTGTCGCATTTTCTTTACTAACACATCTTTTTGTTCGATTAATGTCTGCAAATGAACAGGACCTGCTGAAGTCGTTAGTCCGTCGAAAGGGTGGTGTCCTGCTAAATAATTGATTTCCCCGGCGCGCAGCATTGTTTTCGATGGAACGCAGCCGATATTGACGCAAGTGCCGCCAATCGTTCCACGTTCAATCATCGCTACTTTCGCACCGTACTCAACTGCTTTGATCGCTGCAGAAAAGGCAGCCGCACCAGAACCAATTACAATAAAGTCATAATCATAATTATCTTCAGCTTCAAGGGCAGAACTTTCTTGCTGATGAATAGCTTCAGCTTCACCTGCCTTATAATGAGCCTTATTCACAGCTCCTTTAGCTTTATCAATATCTATATGTTCTGGCAATTCAAAGATGGCTTCCCCGCGTCGAAAATTCGCTTCTACATTTTCGGCACCAATGGTGGACAGCGCCTCCTCTACATGCCTTTCACAGCTTGTACATGTCATTCCTTCGATAGATAAACGATATTTACGGTTTGGCATTCTTCATCCCCCCTATCTTTTATACTGTATGTTACCTTACCGATGCAATTTTGTATTATTTGTCCGTCTGAGTATCTGGTCGTTCAAAAAACTAAATCATTTAATACTTATTCGGCATATGCAAGCCAATATATCGTTTTTTTTTCACAAATACGAGTAATTCAAATTCGGGAACATTATGTTTTTCCTCATACCTTATACCGCGGTACAATTCAAAAGTCTACGAATAGCTATCGTTGCTCCACCAACAATCAAGATAAAGAGTATGCCCGCAGTTATCCAGCTATTTGCTATTGTTCCCAAAATAGCGCTAATGCTAGTTGCACCAAATAGGGTGAGAAGAATGGGTCCTCCACAGCAAACAAGAGGGAGGAGAGCCAAAACTCCGAAAGCAGCTAGCATGGACTTAGAACCATTTTCCTCCATTTTTATGCTCCTTTCTTTCGTTCAGGATTTCATTAATTTCATTAAAATATTTTTGGAACTGCCACCTTCCTGAAAACACATTACTCCTCTAATAACACTTCGATAATGGGGCAGTTGTAGAGATTCTCTTTATTAGGACAACATTCTTTTAACTGATGAAGCATTTTTTCGATTCGAATTAAATCTTGAATTTTGGATTGAACTTCCTCTATCTTTTGCACAACAAAATGATACATATCCGTACACCTGTCACTGTCCTTATCTACAATACCTAGCAGCTTATAAATTTCCGCTAATGTAAAACCTAACTCCTGCATGCGTTTAATAAACTTTATTCTTCTAACCGTTTCCTCGGTGTACATTCTGTATCCAGTATCCGTCCTTGTTGGTTTTGGGATTAACCCCTTCCGTTCGTAATACCGAATCGTTTCCTTATTAATGTTGCATTTCTCAGCAACTTCACTAATCCAATAATGACCCATGTAACCACCTCGCATAAATAGTATAAACACTGTACTATAGTACAGGGTCAAATCAATTTTGAAGTTTTTATAGCTTATTAAACTCTACTCTACCCGTTAATTTATGAAGAAGTTTAAGCAACTTTTTGTCACTCATTACTTTTGTATATTTAACAACATTGTTAGTTCTTAAACAAATTAAACACCTTTTTTATCACTTTACACTAAAAAATATAGCCTCTAACGCTAAAACGTTAGAGGCATAACTTTACTCAAATAGTCGCTCTAAAAACCTTTTTAATTAATCAAAAACGAGTATACAACTTTTTTGTTGAGTATTCGACTTTTTTGTCACTTAACAATTTATCCACCTAACACCCTCATATTACTCAACTGTCACAGATTTCGCAAGGTTACGCGGTTTGTCAACGTCACAGCTGCGATGAAGGGCTGCATAGTATGCGATCAATTGAAGCGGAATGACTGAGATCAATGGTGTTAAATCTTCATTCACTTTTGGCAGAACGAAACGATCGCCTTCCTCCTCTAAACCTTTCATTGAGATAATGCATGGATTTGCACCACGTGCAACAACCTCTTTCACGTTTCCGCGAATGCTTAAGTTAATATGCTCTTGTGTTGCAAGGGCAATTACAGGTGTACCGTGCTCAATTAAAGCGATCGTACCGTGCTTTAATTCACCGCCAGCAAATCCTTCTGCCTGAATATAAGAAATTTCTTTAAGCTTTAAGGCTCCTTCAAGACCTACATAATAGTCAAGTGTGCGTCCGATGAAGAAGCAGTTGCGTGTTGTTGATAAGTATTCCCGTGCAATGGTATCCATTTCTTCTTTTTGATCACATAATGTTTCCATTGCATTCGCAATGATACCGAGCTCTTGCATTAAGTCAAAAGATAAAGCCTTGCCGTTCGCTTCAGCTATAACAGCCGCTAAAATCGCTAAAACCGCTATTTGAGCCGTATAGGCTTTAGTAGAAGCAACTGCTATTTCAGGACCCGCATGTAAAAGTAATGTATAATCCGCTTCACGAGAAAGTGTAGACCCTGGTACATTTGTAATCGTTAAGGCTTTATGACCTAGCTCCTTTACCTGTACAAGTACAGCACGGCTATCTGCTGTTTCACCACTTTGAGAAATGAAGATAAATAATGGTTTTTCTGAAAGAAGCGGCATGTTGTATGAGAATTCACTAGCTACATGAACTTCAACTGGAATTTCCGCCCATTTCTCAATAAATTGTTTACCAACGAGACCAGCATGATAGCTTGTTCCACAAGCAACGATATAAATGCGATCCGCTTCATTTACTGCGTTAACAATTTCCGTATCTACATTTAATTGGCCGTTTACATCTTGGTATTTTTGAATGATTTTACGCATAACAAGCGGCTGCTCGTCAATTTCTTTTAACATGTAGTGAGGATATGTTCCTTTTTCAATATCACTTGCATCCAACTCAGCAGTATATGGTGCTCGTTCCACAATTTCACCATTTAATTTTTTAATCGTTACATGGTCGCGAGTAACGATCACCATTTCTTTATCCATCAATTCAACAAATTGATCCGTAACTTGAAGCATTGCCATCGCATCGGATGCGACAACGTTAAAACCTCCTTGACCAAGACCGACAAGCAACGGACTTTTATTTTTAGCTACATAAATAACATCTGGATTTTGTTTATCAATTAATGCAATGGCATAAGAACCTTTTAATAACGTTAGAGTTTGACGAAAAGCTTCTTCAACTTCTACATGCTGATTCACAAAATGTTCAATAACTTGAACGATCACTTCTGTATCTGTATCACTTCTTAATTCAACATCTTTTAAATATTCGCGTTGAAGATGCAAGTAGTTTTCAATGACACCATTATGCACAATTATAAAACGGCCAGATGCGCTTTGATGTGGATGGGCATTTATTTTACTTGGAATCCCATGCGTCGCCCAACGAGTATGACCGATTCCGACTGTTGATGAAACAAACTCATCCACACTTTCACGAAGTTTAGCAATACGACCTTTTTCTTTAAAAACATGTATATCGTTTCCATTTAAAACCGCAATTCCTGCTGAATCATAACCGCGATATTCTAGTTTTTCTAAACCGCGTAATAAAATTTCTTTACAATCTTGTTGTCCAATATAACCAACTATTCCACACATACGATCGTTCTTCCTCCCATTCATCGAAGGGACGCCGAAAGCTTGGTCATTGGGGACATATTCTACGAAGCAAAAAACTTTCAGCTGTCCCCTCACTCATGTTATCTATATTTTATTTCTGGCTACGTCTATCCCTTTGTCCAAAGAGTCGCCTCTTTGTTTTAAGGACTAGACTTAACGGTTGTAACCAACAACCGGGAGGCATCCGCCGAACGTTCGATAACCTCCACCTCGTCAACTAAGCAAATCCCGTCCATGCTTAGTTCAGGCGCTTTATATGAAATGGATTCCACGATCCTCCCTTCCTTTTCTTTACTAAACAATGAAGATTTTACAATATAAACAAAGAAAACGTCAATTATTTTTTTATTCATCCATTATTAATATATGTATACAAATATTTCAATGTTACCTTCAAACAAGGCAATTTTATCTCTCTTAAACTTCAGCCATTAAAAATTCATTCTATGTTTTGTAAACAAGATACGACTTACCGTCATAATAAAAAACGAGGAACGAGCCCTCGTTTTTTAATCTTGTCCCATTTCATCTCGGATCACTTGAGCAATTTTCTCCACGTAATGACGGCATGCTTCTTCAGTCGGTGCTTCTGCCATCACACGCACTAATGGTTCTGTCCCTGATGGGCGAACAAGGATACGGCCGTTCCCATTCATTTCTTTTTCTACTTCCTCAATTACCGCTTTTACACGGTCATTTTCCATGACTTTATGTTTATCCGCAACTTTCACATTTACTAAAACTTGTGGGTATTTTTTCATTTCATTTGCAAGTTCCGATAACTTTTTGCCTGTTATTTTCATAATGTTCACGAGCTGAATGGCCGTTAATAATCCGTCACCTGTTGTATTGTGATCAAGGAAAATGATATGGCCAGACTGTTCGCCTCCTAATATATAATCATTTTTTTTCATTTCTTCAACAACATAACGGTCGCCTACTGCTGTTTGAACACTCTTTATTCCTTGAGCTTCGAGCGCTTTATAGAAGCCTAAGTTACTCATCACAGTAGATACAACGGTATCATTCTTCAATAACCCTTGACTTTTTAAATATTTTGCACAAATGTACATAATTTGGTCGCCATCAACAATTTCACCATTTTCATCTATTGCAATTAGACGGTCACCGTCACCATCAAACGCTAAACCAACATCTGCTTCCTTTTCTTTAACAAATGCTGCAAGTGTTTCTGGGTGTGTCGAGCCAACTCCATCATTTATATTTAAACCGTTTGGAGATGTTCCAATCGTTGAAACATCAGCATCTAAATCCGCAAATAAATGAGTTGCTAGGGAAGATGTAGCACCATGTGCACAATCTAACGCGATATGTAAACCAGTAAATTCTTCATCTACTGTTTGTTTTAAGAATTGCAAGTATTTTTGGCCACCTTCGAAATAGTCACTCACTTGACCTAGATGAGCTCCTACAGGACGAGGTAATGTATCCTCCTCTAAGCCCATTAAAGCCTCTATTTCTGCTTCTTGTTCATCAGATAGTTTAAAACCATCTGGGCCAAAAAACTTAATTCCGTTGTCTTGAACGGGATTGTGCGAAGCGGAAATCATGACACCTGCTTCAGCGCCAAGTGCTCTCGTTAAATAAGCTACCCCTGGTGTAGAAATCACACCTAGTCTCATAACTTCTGCTCCAATAGATAATAATCCCGCTACTAGCGCCCCTTCTAACATATGTCCAGAAATACGTGTATCACGGCCTATCAAAACTTTTGGACGTTCCTGATCCTTTGTTAACACATAGCCTCCACAACGTCCAAGCTTAAAAGCCAACTCTGGTGTAAGCTCACTATTTGCAACTCCTCTTACACCATCAGTGCCAAAGTATTTTCCCATGGATCATCGCTCCTTTACAAAATCTTCAAGATGACTGCAAAGTTTGATCTTGATCTATTTCTTCTTCAACGATATCATTTGGTGAGATTTGGACCGTAACTTCTTCCTTCGAGAGTGTCCATGTAATATTTTGCGGACCGTTTACTTGAACTTTTACTTGATGTTTTCCTGTTCCTACGTCCGCTACGTTCACAAATAGCTCGAAATCAGATTCCTTTAGATTTTTCAATGCATTTTCTGTTCCCTTAACTTGTACATCAAGCTTTGCTGTTTCAGGATCAATAAACGTTATCGTTTGATTGTCATTTAAACCGACTGCTTTTATCGGGAGATCTTTGAAAGAAACTTCTTCTTGATTATCAACCTCTATTTTTATTTGGACTTTTTCAGGACTAATTTTCGTAATACCTTCTTGTTTCGGTATTTCAACTTCTAATGTTGTATCACCTTTTATTTTGCTTAAATCAACGGAAACACCATCAATAACGTCCAATTGATTTAAAACCTCTTCCGATCCATAAACAGTGACTTCATTCGGAACAACAGAAATGTTTGAAATGCTCAAGCCTTCTGGAAGTTTCCCTTCTTTTTTCACCTGAATCGGTATGGACTTACTTGGACTAATGACTGGAACTGTAATCGTTACTACAGAAGGCTCGATTTCAACAGGTAAAATATTTCCGTTTTTATCATATACCGCGACATTCGATTCTTGCTTAAGGGTTTCGCTTACGTTTTCTAAGTTTACACGAGCTTTGACTAGTGCAATACTATCAATATCTTCCCGTGCACCAGTAATTTTTACTGTATTTGGTTGAACGATTGCTTCCTCAATGCTATATCCTTCTTTCATTTTATTTTTGTTAATAAAGTCAACCTCAACCGGAAAATCTTCTGTAACCTTTTCGTGAATACTTACGGTCACTACAGAAGGATAAATATTAACCTCCAATTGATCGGATATATTTTTTTGCTTTAATTGCACACGGTGCGTTCCAACAGGATAATTGCGCAAATCGATGTATATCTCGAAATCCTTTACCTGTTTTGTTTTCGTTAAAATACTTGTTGGACCTTCTAATGTTACCGTAACCGTTTGCGGGATTCCTCTAACAACAAATTTATTTTCATCGTAATACACTTTCACTGGAATCTCTGTGAGTGTTGCAGAATCCGTAGCCGTTGCAGCTGGAAAGAATGAGCTACCTGGTTTGTTATTAGAGGTAGGTGATTCTATGTTTACAGATGCATATAACAATAAAGCAAACAATAAGGCCATTATTCGTATAAACCAATGATTATTCATTAATTTATCCATTCTTTTTTCCCCTCCACTGCCAACGGCTTGAGGAAGCTGTTTTTGTATGACTAAACTCAGATTCCAGCATATCATTTAATTGTTCTAATGATAAATCGCGGTGCAACTCGCCATTTTTCGCAATCGATATACTTCCAGTTTCTTCAGAAACAACCAATGTTATGCTATCCGTCACTTCACTAATTCCAACAGCTGCGCGGTGACGTGTCCCAAGTTCTTTTGAAATAAAAGGGCTTTCAGATAATGGTAAATAGCAGGCAGCTGCTGCAACCTGATTTTTCTGAATAATTACCGCTCCATCATGTAACGGGGTATTTGGAATGAAAATATTGATGAGCAGTTCAGAAGATATGCTTGCATTAAGTGCAATTCCCGTCTCAATATAATCTCCCATACCAGTTTTTCGTTCTATTGATAGCAACGCACCTATTCTCCGTTTTGCCATATATTCAGTTGCCTTCACAATCGCTTCAATCATTTTTAGTTGCTCATCATCTTCATGGTTAGTACTCCTAGAAAAAATTCGCCCTCTACCAAGTTGTTCAAGAGCTCTGCGCAGCTCAGGCTGAAAAATGATAATGATTGCTAAAAAACCCCATGTTAGTGCTTGGTCCATTAGCCATTGCAGAGTATTTAAGCCTAAATATTGACTTAAGATTCTTACTACAATAATGACGGTAATCCCTTTTAAAAGCTGAACCGCTTTTGTGCCACGAATGACCATGATCAATTTATAAATAACGTACCAGACAAGGAGTATATCAATGATATCGCCGAGGTAATGTAATACAGGAAAATCCCCTAAGGCCATTTCTTTTTCCTCCATTATTCAATCCATCCATAACTCTCTTATTATAACATAACTAATGATAAAAATGCCCATAGATAGTAAGAGGTCATCTAAACAGATGACCTCTACTCACTAAACACGTTAACGATCTCTTTTGGCAACGATTTAATTTTATACCATAACCATTCAAACAATTGGTTGATTTCTTCTATTTCACCTGTTACTTGCCCAGCAGAGGCTAAATATTGATTTCCGTTAATAACGGTAACGTTGCCTTCTACTTTTCCTTCTACTTTTATATCTCCATTTCGAACGACAATATCCCCTTTAATCGTTTCACCTTCTGGGACAATTACTGTATGATTTTCAACTATTAATTCATCATATTTCGTCACACTAAATTTGTTGTCTGCTTGATAAGAATTAAATAAACTGCCTGACATTAACAAGATAAATAACGAAGCAGCAATGAAAAATGGATGGCTTCTGATCCAACGGTTGAAGCTAACCGTCCGTTTTTCCTTCGGCAAGCTTTTCATCACATTTGCTGTAAAGTGATCTGGTGCTTTAATATGAGAGGTGCTTTTTACTAATGCTATTGCTTTTTCTAGCTCTTGGTAGTGCTTCATACAATCATTGCATTGATGCAAATGCTTTTTCAAGCTTTGTTCTTCTTTTGCATTTAGTTCGCCATCCATGTACTGATGAATTTTTTCAGCAATATGAGGACAATTCAAATTTCTCACCCCAATCCTTATAAATGTCGCAGTTGCTTTCTTAACGCTTCCCGCCCACGATGGATTCTTGTCTTTACTGTACCGATTGGAACATTTAATATTTCTGATATTTCTTGTAACGATAATTCTTCAATATATTTTAATACGATGACCGATCTGTATTTTTCAGGAAGTTTTAAAATTTCTTTTTGAATAGTATCTTGAATCTCCATTGATTCAAGTTCTTCTTCTGGTAATAAATCATTTGAGGCAATTTGTGAATACATTGTTAATCTTTCTGTTCCAGATAACTCGGCGTCTAAATAAAAGTCAGGCTTCTTTTTTCTGATCCGATCAATGGATAAGTTTGTAGCAATTCGGTAAAGCCACGTAGAAAACTTCTTTTTCGTATCAAAAGAGTGAATGTTGATAAAAGCACGAATAAATGCTTCTTGAGCAATATCCTCTGCTTCATGCGCATTTCCTAACATTCGATAACATAATTGATAAATCTTATCTTTATAAAGATCAACAATGTCAGCAAATGCGTCTTGATCACCTTTTTTAATTTGTTTTATCCTTTTTCTTACTAATGCTTCCATTTTTTCAACCTCCGCATTTGCGGGTATCTATTATACGCACGGGTTTCAGTAAAAGTTTCATTTTTGACACATAAATTCATTTTAACAAAAATTAGGGGATTTTGGTGATCATTTTAAGGAAAAATTATAGCCGGCATGATCGTATGAGTATATCAAAAAGGTTGCCCCATCGAGACAACCTTTTGACTAATGTATCTCATAGTAGTTTTTCTCCGAATAAAGACCCCATTAAAGCAACAGCGACATTAGCGGTTTTATTTTTCTCATCTAATATAGGATTCACTTCAACAAATTCACATGAAGTAATCATTCCTGCCTCTGATAACATTTCCATTGCTAAATGACTCTCACGATAACTAATTCCACCAATAACCGGAGTACCGACACCAGGAGCATCGTGAGGATCAAGTCCATCTAAGTCCAACGATAAATGAACTCCATCTGTACCACGTTTTTGTAAATAAGATATCGCATTCTCCATTACTTTTGCCATCCCCAACCGATCGATTTCATGCATTGTAAATACTTGAATTCCTTTTTCTTTAATTAATTTTCGCTCTCCTTCGTCTAAAGAGCGCGCTCCGATCATAACAATATTTTCTGGTTTTACTTTAGGAGTATAGTTAGCAATATTCGTTAACCTTGGATCGCCAATTCCAAGACTAACTGCCAAAGGCATACCATGAATATTTCCAGAAGGAGATGTTTCTGCAGTATTTAAATCACCATGGGCATCATACCAAATAACCCCTAAGTTTAAATAATGTTTTCCAATACCTGCTAAGCTGCCAATTGCAATACTATGATCTCCCCCTAATACAAGAGGGAAAGTACCACTTTGTATGACTTGATCAACTTTTGCCGCTAATCTCTCATTCGCTTCTGCTACCGCTTTCAAATTTCTCAAATTTCCGATATTTTCTTCATCACTTCGCTCTGCTCTATCAATTTCAATATCTCCTAAGTCTTCAATTTCATAGCTTAAGCGCTCAAGCCTTTCAACAATCCCAGCATAACGAATTGCACTTGGCCCCATATCAACCCCGCGTCTTGTCTGCCCTAAATCCATCGGTACACCAATAATGGAAATTTTCTTAAACTTCATACGCTCACGCTCCTTCCTCATTATCATTATTTTACAAAGAAAGGAAATCATGACTCAACTCGACAAAAAAATGTATAAATATACGGTGAGAGCCTTACTTAATATTAGAAAGACACTTTAGACCAACAGTAATATTTTAATTATGCTTTCTATATTATTGTCAGTATTTTGAACCAAGAATCTTCATGGAAATATTTAAAGCGCATGCAACTGCATTCTTTTCCCTTGTTTCTGGTCCATTCAAGGATAAAGGAATGGGAAGGTTTACGTGTTTTTTACTCTAAAATGTGTGTATAGACCTCAACAATTGTGATAGAGTCTGTTTTAAAATATTAAAAAATCCTTCATCTAAAAAGATGAAGGATTACCGTATGGAGCCTAGCGGGATCGAACCGCTGACCTCCTGCGTGCAAAGCAGGCGCTCTCCCAGCTGAGCTAAGGCCCCAAATAAAAAAAACAATTTCTTTATGGTATTATGGAGCGGAAGACGGGATTCGAACCCGCGACCCCCACCTTGGCAAGGTGGTGTTCTACCACTGAACTACTTCCGCAACAAGTGAGCCATGGAGGATTCGAACCTCCGACCCTCTGATTAAAAGTCAGATGCTCTACCGACTGAGCTAATGGCTCATACTTTTTTGGCTGGGCTAGCTGGATTCGAACCAGCGCATCACGGAGTCAAAGTCCGTTGCCTTACCGCTTGGCTATAGCCCAATGAAAAACATCTCAATAAAACATCCTTAAATAAGCAATAAGAATCAATATCACAGGATGATTTACATGTTTGGATAAATGAACATTTTTAAATAAGATTAATGGTGGAGGGGGACGGATTCGAACCGCCGAACCCTGAGGGAGCGGATTTACAGTCCGCCGCGTTTAGCCACTTCGCTACCCCTCCATATGATTCACCAGTGCCGGCGAGAGGAATCGAACCCCCAACCTACTGATTACAAGTCAGTTGCTCTGCCAATTGAGCTACACCGGCCTAACAAAGGAATAAAAAAGGAATATATTTTGAAATTCTCATTCGTCGTCCCGATTTCAGTAAGCTTACTCTAGAAGCGGCTCTATCGGAACGCTGATGCCTTTTCATCGATGCTTATTCACCGTGCTCTACCAATTGAGCTACACCGGCATTGAATGGTGGAGGATGACGGGATCGAACCGCCGACCCCTTGCTTGTAAGGCAAGTGCTCTCCCAGCTGAGCTAATCCTCCATGGTGACCCGTACGGGATTCGAACCCGTGTTACCGCCGTGAAAGGGCGGTGTCTTAACCACTTGACCAACGGGCCATTTCTCACAGTTTATAAGCTTCCAACCGGGCTTGAACCGGTGACCTCTTCCTTACCATGGAAGTGCTCTACCAACTGAGCTATGGAAGCATGGCTCCGCAGGCAGGATTCGAACCTGCGACCGTTCGGTTAACAGCCGAATGCTCTACCACTGAGCTACTGCGGAAAGATGGAAAAGCATTTCGAAAAATTGAGTTATATAACTTTTTTAAATTCCGCCCAAGTCTCAGAAAGATCAAGCAAGTAGCGGCTCGACTTGTGCGCTGAAGCCGTTGCTTCGAAGCGTATTCGTACGTGCTCTACCACTGAGCTACTGCGGAAAGATGGTACATTTTAAAAAATTAAGTGTTAATGCCTGGCAGCGTCCTACTCTCGCAAGGGAAATCCCCAACTACCATCGGCGCTGAAGAGCTTAACTTCCGTGTTCGGTATGGGAACGGGTGTGTC